>WTGR01000471.1 GCA_011523485.1 Acidobacteriota bacterium | reverse complement strand
ATGCCGCGGTACGCCGAGGCGCAGACGATCTCCTTCACCGACCCGCGCATGAAGGGGACCTACGTCGAGTACCCCTCGCCCGGCGGCACGTCCGGCGAGATGCGCGGCTACCTCGTGCAGCCGACCGGCGACGGGCCGTTCCCCGCGGTCCTGGTCATCCACGAGAACCGCGGCCTGAACCCGCACATCGAGGACGTGGCGCGGCGCGCGGCCGTCGCCGGGTTCCTGGCGCTGGCGCCCGACGGGCTGTCGCCGGTCGGCGGCTACCCCGGCAACGACGACGACGGCCGCACGCTGCAGCGGAGCATCGATCCGGCGACGCTGGATCAGGACATGATCAACAGCGCGCGTTTCCTGAAGGGGCACGCGCTCTCCAACGGCCGCCTGGGCGCCACCGGCTTCTGTTGGGGAGGCGGCATGACCAACCGGCTCGCGACCGAGCTCGGCAGCGATCTGCAGGCCGGCGTGCCGTTCTACGGCGCCACCGCGGCCACGGCGGACGTGCCGAAGATCGAGGCGTCGCTGATGGTCATCTACGCGGAGTCGGATCCGCGCATCAACGCCATGTGGCCCGAGTACGAGGCGGCGCTGCAGGCCAACAACGTCGACTACGAAATGCACATGTTCCCGGGGACGCTGCACGGCTTCCACAACAACTCGACGCCGCGCTACAACGAGGCGGCGGCGGGCCTGGCGTGGAACCGCACGGTGGGCTTCTTCCGGCGGCATCTCGCCGGGTAGTACTCGATTCCGCTCCCCGGAGAGCCGTCCCGGCCTCCGGGGGGCGCTTCCGTTCCCTGGAGGCGCAAGACGCCTGCGGGAAACCCCCTCCACTCGGCTGTCTCTTTTTCCCCGAAGGCGGCAGTCCGTCGGTGAAGGCGGCAGTCCTTCGGCGTCGGGTGCGAATCGGTGGCGGCCGCCGCTGGTGGCAGCTACTGGTCGGCCGCCGGCGCCGTTACGTCGCGCAGGCGCTCCTGCACGGTGCCCGGTATTCCCAGCCGGGCGTCGGCGCCGAGACGCTCGAGCAGCGCCGCGGTCTGCGGCCAGCTCTGGAACTGGAAGGACTGCTTCGACCCCTCCGCCATCCGGTAGGCGGTACGGCCGCGGAAGTCCCGGGCGTCGATGGCGGCCCCCTGCGCCACCAGGTACTCGATCACCTCGTTCAACCCGCGGAACGCGGCCCCGTGCAGGGCCGTGAATCCCGCCTCGTTGACCGCGTTCACGTCCGCTCCCGCCTCGATCAGGATCTCGACCGCATGCTCCGCGCCCGGGGACCGGGCTCCGCGCGGCTCGCGCGGCGTGTACGTCGAACGGCCGAGTCCCGCCGCCACCATCAGCGGTGTGGTGCCGTCGTACGTGGTCATGTGCGGGTCGGCCCCCGCGGCCAGGAGCAGGCGGAGGATCTCGCCGCTGGCGCGGCTCGCGGCCCCTTCGACCGCTCCCGTGCCCTCGGGCCGTCCGAAGCGGATGTCCTTGACCCGCGCGTTCGCGCTGTAGGCGGCGATCCACAAGGGGGTCGCGCCCAGCAGATCGCCGGTGCCGACGGCGAACGGCTCGAACGCGCCCTTCTTCGGGTAGCCGATGTAGCTCATGAACATGGCCGACGCCGCGACGCGGGCGTTCGGGTCCGCGCCGCCCGCCAGCAGCGCCTTCACCAGCGGCAGCGCCCGCACCGGATCGAACGCCGAGCTGCCCCGCGTGCTGTAGCGCGCGCCGCCGCCGTGGCGCCGGTTCCAGTCGGCCAGCCAGGTGTCGACGCGGCCGACCGCGGCGTGCAGGGCCGTCACGCCGCCCATGGCGCCGTCCGGATCCGCGCCCCGATCGAGCAGGAACCGCGCGAAGTCGTCGTGGCCGCGGACGATCGCGTAGGGCAGCGCGTGGGTGCCGTCGACGCCGGTGTGGTTCACGCCGACCCCCGCGTCGAGCAGGAGGCGGGCCATCGGGATGTCGCCGTTGCGCGCGGCGAACAGCAGCGGCGTGAAGCCGGAGGCGGTAGAGGCCCGCGGGTCGGCGCCGGCGTCGAGCAGCGCACGCACGCTGTCCGCGTGCGATTCGGCGACCGCCCACATCAGCGCCGTGCTGCGGGTCTGCGCCGTGCCGGCGTCGATGTCCGCGCCATGCCGCACGAGCTGGTTCACGACCTGCGCGCTGCCGGTCCGGGCGGCGATCATCAGGGCGGTGAGGCCGCTGGTCTGGGCCGCTTCCACGTCCGCGCCCGCGGCCAGGAGCCGGCCGACCATGGCCGGGCTGGCGTTCTCCGCGGCGCGCTGCAGCGGCGTCACGCCATTGTCGTCCGCGGCATCGACGTCGGCACCGGCCCGCAGCAGCAGGTCGACCAGGTCGAGGTCGTCGCGGTGGGCGGCCCAGAGAAGCGCCGTGGCGCCGTCCGCCCGCGGCGTGTCGGGGTCGACGCCCGCGTCGAGCAGGGCGCGCAAGGCCGCCCGGTCCTGCGCGGCCGCGGCGGCGACGAGATCCTGATGCCGACCGGGCGCGCCGGCGGCCTCGGGCGCGGCGCCCGCAACGGCGGACGCAAGCAGCAGCGCTACGAACCGTGCGGCGACCCGTCGGCGGTAGTGGACGTCCATCGGTCTCTCCCTGCCTGTCCGTCACTGCAACGACCGGCCCCTCGCTCTCCCTGCGGCAGGGCCGGGGATCCGGCGCACGAAGCCGGCTGCCGCCGCTGCTGCCTCAGCGGGTCACGGTGACCGTGAGGTTCTCGCCGGTCCGCAACGCGCCGTCTCCGGCGACGGCGCGCAGCACGTACGTTCCCGGCTCGTCGAAGGTGGCGTCCACCTCCCAGCGCCCGTCCGGCGGGACCGGCGGCAGGATGTAGGGCGGCGACCACGGCGAATTCGAGTAGACGCGGGTGTCCTGCCACGTCTTCAACTGGTGCGGTCCGAACGTGACCTGCGACGCGTCCCCGCGGTAGACCATCCACGCGAACCGCAGGCCGGGCGGGTTGCCGGGCACGATCTGCCGGGGCGGCGTGTAGGCGGGGTGCGGCCGTCCGGCTTCCACCCGCGGCGGCTCGTAGTTGCCGGACGGCAGGCCGTCGTCGCCGACGAACGCCACCAGCCGCAGCGGCTCCCCGACGCGCACGCGCCGCGGCTGGTCGACGGCGAGGCTCAGGTTCGGGAACTCGTTGTCCCGCCACTCGTCGCGCACGCGGCCGAAGTTGGCGCCCATCTCGGTGGCGATGGTCTGCCGGTCGAGCAGGTAGTCGGTGCGCAGCGTGCCGTAGGCGCGCTCGGTCCGGCCGTTGG
>WTGR01000863.1 GCA_011523485.1 Acidobacteriota bacterium | reverse complement strand
AAGCGGGGCCGAGCACGGAGCCTCGCGACGGGTTTGGCGGCGGTAGCCGGCCCCGCTTCGTTTCCCGCGTTTCGCCACCCCATGCCGACCACGAATTCGGGCGTCTTCGACTTCGAACGGCTCACGGTCGCCCGCGTCTCTCGCCACTACGGCCGCCGGCGGGCGCTGTCGCGCGTGTCCCTGAATATCCGCGGCGGTGAAATCATCGGGCTCCTGGGCCCGAACGGCGCCGGCAAGTCCACGCTGCTCGGGGTGCTCGCCACCCTGATCGCCCCATCGCGGGGGCGGGTCCTGTACGGCGAGCTTCCGGCACGCGAGCTGGGGGCGGCGTTGCGCCGCCGCCTGGGCTATCTGTCCCACGAGCTGCAGCTCTATCCGGAGCTGACGGCCGCCGAGAATCTGGAGTTCTTCGCTCGGCTCTACGGCGACACGCGACCGGCGGATCGCGTGGCGGCGGCGCTTGCGCGGGCGAGACTCACCGAGCGCGGGGGGGATCGTGTCGGTGGTTTCTCCCGGGGCATGCGGCAGCGTCTGGCTCTGGAGCGGGCGCTGTTGCACGAGCCGCGGCTCGTGCTGCTGGACGAGCCGTTCACCGGTCTCGACGAGCGGTCGGTCGGCGACTTCGTGGCGCGCCTGCACGGTCTGCGTGCGGCGGGTCGCATGGTGCTGCTGGCGACACACGATCTGGACGTCGTCGACGGGCTCCTCGATCGCGCCGTGGTCCTTCGCGCCGGGCGCACGGTACCGCTCGGCGAAGACGGCGGCAGCCTTCGCGAGAGATACCGGACCGCCGTCGCCGACGAACGCGCGGGGAGGACGACCTCCAATGCGTGAGGTGCTCCGGATCGCCTGGCTCGTCCTGCGCAAGGACATCCGCGTGGAGTCCCGCAGCCGCGAGGTCCTGTACACGACCACCTTCTTCGCCGCGTCGTGCGTGCTCGTCTTCTCGTTCGCCTTCGTGCGTTCCGGACGGCCCGTCGAGGGTGCGGAGTCGGGCATCGTCTGGGTCGCCCTCGCCTATGCGGGCCAGCTTGCCCTGGGGCGCGCGTTCGAACGCGAGCTGCATCACGACGCGCTGCGGGGGCTCCTGCTCGCCCCCGTCGAGCGGGGCGCCATCTTCGCCGGCAAGCTGCTCGGCATCGTGCTGCTGATGGCGCTGGTCGAGGTGGTCGTCGTCTTCTTCGTGGCGCTGTTCTTCTCGACGCCGTTCTTCGAGCATGCCCTGTTGTTCGTCGGATTGCTCGCGGCGGGCACGATCGGCTTCGCGGGGGTCGGCGCGCTGTTCGCGGCGATGCTCGCCAGGGCCCAGAGCCGCGCGGTGCTCCTGCCGGTGCTGCTGTATCCGATCACGGTGCCGGTGCTCATCGCCGGCGTCAACGGCACGCTGGCGCTGATCCAGGCCGATCCGAACCTCGACCTGGCGCGGTTCTGGCTGGCGCTGATCGTCTTCTTCGACGCGGTCTTCCTGACGCTCTCGTTTTGGACATTCGAACCGCTCATGACAGAATGAGGCGCATGACGGGACGCTGGTCGATCGGGTGGCTCGCCGTCGCCACCGTGATGTTCGCGGTGGCTCCGCTGCTGATCGCGCAGGCGCCCTACGAGGCGACCATGGGCCTGGTGGCCAAGATCGTCTACTTCCACGTGCCGGTCTGGTTCGTGATGTTCCTCGCGATCTTCGTCTGCGGCATCTCCAGCGGCATCTACCTGTTCAAGGAGCGGCCCGCGGCGGATCGGCTGGCGGTGTCCGCGGCCGAGCTGGCGGTGCTGTTCGGGGCGATGGGCCTGGCCACCGGCCCGCTCTGGGCGCGGGTCTCCTGGGGCGCCTGGTGGGTCTGGGACGTCCGGCTCACCCTGGCGCTGATCCTGGAGATGACCTTCGTCGCCTACCTGCTGCTGCGCAAGTACGGCGGGCCCGGCTCCGACAAGCTTTCCGCGGGGCTGGCCCTGTTCGGCATGTTCAACGTGCCCATCGTGTACGTGTCGGTCAACGTCTGGCGGACCCTCCACCCGCAGACCACGGTCGTGCCGGAGTTTCCGGCGTCGATGGCCGGCCCGTTCTGGTGGTGCGTGGCGGCTTTTCTCGCGCTGTTCTTCGTCATGCTCGGCGGCCGGCGCCGGCTGGCGGAGCAGGAGGCCGAGCTGGACCGCCTGCGGCTGGCGTATGAGGACGACTACTGACCCCTTTACAGGATGCGACGCGTGCTGGCGATGAACCCCGGAATATCTGGCGTTGGAGGTGGCTGCGGGCGACGCGCGTTGTCGTTCGCGCTCGTATCGATCCTTGCGGCGGCGGTCGTGTGCGTCCTGCCTTCCTGGGCCGCGGCCCAGCCGGAGCAGGTGAACGAGTTCGTGCCGATCGACGAGCTGCCGGAGGAGGATCGCCTGCCCGCGGCGCCGTTCCTTATCGCCGCCTACGCGATCGTCTGGATCCTCGCGTTCGGCTACTTCTGGCTCCTGTCGCGGCGGCAGGCCGACGTCGAGCGCGATCTGGCGGAGCTGGCCCGCCGCCGTCCGGTTCCGGACGACGACGATCCGCTGGAGGCGGCCTGATGTTCGACATGACCGCCGGCCACTTCGTCTTCATTCCGGCGGTGCTGCTGTTCGGGATGGTGATCGGCTGGATCCTCGGATCGCGCGCCGCCGCCGACGCCTATGCGGCCGAGTTGCGCCGCCGCGAAGAGCGGGAGGCACGGGCGGCGCGGCGCGCGCAGGTCAAGCCGCGGACGGCGTGATCCGCCGTTCGGGCGGCGTGGCCGCAGACGCTTTCATTCTCCCAGCCATTCCAGAATGCGCTCGACCAGCTCGCCGGCCGGTGCGCGGTCGGCGTCGAGCCGCAGGTGGGCGTGCCGGTAGGCCGACTGCCGCGTCCGGTACAGCGCCTCCATGGTCGCCCGGTCGGCCGCCAGTGGACGGCGGCCGTCCGGCGGGATCCGGTCGACCACGGTCTCGAACGAGACGTCCAGCCAGATGGAAGCCCCGTCGGCGTTGATGAGTTGCCGATTCGCCGGGTCGGCGAACGTTCCGCCGCCGGTGGCGACCACCGTATGCCGCATCGGCAGCATCTCGCGGAGCACCTCGCGCTCGACCGCGCGAAATCGGGCTTCGCCGTGCGTCGCGAAGATGTCGGCCACCGCGCGGCGCTCGCGCGCCTCTATCCGCGAATCCACGTCCTCCACCCGCCAGTCGATCCGCGCGCCGAGCGCCCGGGCGACGGTCGATTTGCCGGCGGCCATGAAGCCTACGAGAAAGACCTTGTCGGTTCGCACGCGGCGCAGTGTAGCAAGGGTGCGTCGGCTTGCGCGGGCGCCCCGGCGGCGCGCGGTCGGGTGCCGATCAGGCCCGTAGCGAGTCCAGAGCGCTGAAGAATCCCGGATACGAGACGTCCGCCGCGCCGGCGCCGTGGATCACGCTCGGTCCGGCGCCCGCGAGGGCCGCCACGGCGAACGCCATGGCCAGGCGATGATCGCCGGCCGCGTCCGCCGCCCCGCCCGGCGGTACGCCCTCGCGCTCGGCGCGGAATCCGTCGGGACGCTCCGCCACCCGGAGGCCGATGGCGCGCAGGCCGGCCGCAAGCGCCGTGATGCGGTCGCTCTCCTTGTGGCGCAGCTCCGCCGCGCCGCCGACGTCCACGGTGGGGCCGTGCGCGGCGAGGGCGCCGAGGACCGGGAGCTCGTCGATGAGCGACGGCACCTCCGGCGCCCCGATGACGAGGTTCCGAAGCGATCCCGAGCGGACCCGGACGTCGCCGAGGGGCTCGCCGCCGGAGCTGTCCTCGACGCGCACCTCGATGGCGGCGCCGGCGCGGATGAGAACGTCGAGGAACGCGGTGCGCGTCGGGTTCAGCCCGACGGCCTCGATAGTCACGTCGGAGTTCGGAACCACGGCGGCCGCCGCCGCCCAGAAGGCGGCCGACGACGGGTCGCCAGGCACTCTGAGGGCCAGCGGCCGGAGCGGAGAGCCGCCGGCGACCGCGACCGCGCCGTCTCCGGCGTCGACCGGCACCCCGAACGCCTCGAGCGCCCGTTCCGTGTGGTCGCGCGTCGGCGCCGGCTCGCGGACTCGCGTGACTCCCCGCGCATGGAGGCCGGCCAGCAGCACCGCGCTCTTGACCTGGGCGCTGGGGACGGGGGGCACGTACGTCGTGCCGTTCAGGGAGCCGCCGCGAATGCGCAACGGTGGGCGGCCGCCGTCGGCTTCCACGCGTCCCCCCATCCTCTCCAGCGGCTCGATGATGCGCCGCATCGGCCGGCGCTGCAGCGACGCGTCCCCGGTGAGCACCGCATCGAACGGATGCCCGGCGAGGATGCCGGCCAGCAGGCGCATGGTCGTGCCCGAGTTGCCGGCGTCGAGCACGCGCGCCGGAGGAGACAGACCGCCGAGCCCGCGGCCCGCGACCCGCACCATGGACGTCCCGTCGCTCTTCGCGGTCTCCTCGATCTCGACGCCGAGCGCGCGCAGGCAGCGGAGCGTCGAGCCGCAGTCCGCGCCCGTCGAGTAGCCGTCGATCGTCGACGTTCCGTGCGCCAGCGCCGCCAGCAGGGCGTAGCGGTGGGAGATCGACTTGTCCCCCGGCACCCGCAGCCGCCCCCGCAGCAGCCGGGCCGGTTCCACGATGACGGAGGGCGACGCCGCGACGCGCATGCGCGCCCACTATAGCGCACTGCCCGCGCTTGGCGGTTGCACGTGGTACTACCCGACGTCGACCGGCAGTTCGAACGGATGGGCAGCCGCATGGCGTCGAACCCGCTCGTTTCAGTGGCACTTCGCCGTGAGCGACTATTGGACGGCCTGCCATGCGACCCTCCTTGCCGACGAGCTTGCCCGGCCGCGGCCGGCCGGTTATCTTTACGCGTCGACCCCAGCGCATGCCTCCCGCCGGGAATCTCATCCGCCTCGACTTTCCGAGCCATCTGGACATGCTGGACGTGGTCCAGGTGTTGACGGATCACGCGGGTCAGGTCGGAGGACTCGACGAGGAGACGATCCACTGGGTCGGCGTGGCGGTTCGCGAATCGGTGATCAACGCGATCAAGCACGGCAACGGTGAGGACCGCAACAAGCGTGTAACCGTCGAGATCCGGCTCGAGCCCCGGGCGAGGCCGTTGCGCCTGGTCATTCGCGTTCTCGATCAGGGGCCGGGCTTCGACCCGGACGCCGTAGCCGATCCGCTGGCCCCCGAGAACCTCCTCAGGTCGAGCGGCCGCGGCATCTTCTTCATGCGCAGCTTCATGGACGACATCAGGCTGCAGCGAATCCCGGAAGGGGGGATGGAGGTGCGCATGGTCAAGAAGCTGGGCGCGGCGGAATGACGGGGGGCGGGCCGGGCCGGCGTGGCGATGCGGAGGCGGTGGATCCGCTCCTCGTCGCCACCGCGGCCGAAGCCGTGCTGCAGGCCGGAAGGATCCAGCGCGCACACTTCGGAACCGACGTGCAGGTCGACAAGAAGGGGGTCATCGACCTGGTGACGCAGGTCGACCTGGAGGTCGAGCGCTGCTTCCGCAACATGATCGGGGAGCGGTTCCCGTCCCACGCCATCCTCGCGGAGGAGCTCGGCGATCACGCCGGCGTACCCGCGCAGCCGCGCTACTGCTGGGTGTTCGACCCGATCGACGGCACGGTCAACTATGCGCACGGCCTGCCGATCTTCTGTGCGTCGCTGGCGCTGGAGATCGACGGCGTTCCAAGCATCGCCGCCGTCTACGACCCGATGCGCGAGGAGCTCTTCACGGCCGAGCTGGGTTCCGGCGCCCGGGTCAACGGCGCCCCGTTGGGCGTCTCCACGACCTCGGGGCTGGTCGACGCGATGCTCTGTACGGGGTTTCCGTACGACGTGCACGAGACGGTCGACGAGGTGATCGGGCTGTTCGGCGCCTTCGTCGCCGAGGCGCGGGCCGTGCGGCGGCTCGGCTCCGCCGCGCTCGACCTGTGCTACGTGGCGGCCGGGCGGTTCGACGGCTTCTGGGAGCAGCGCCTGCATCCGTGGGACATGGCGGCCGGCGCGCTGATCGTGGCCGAGGCCGGCGGCACGGTCTCCACGCTGGCCGGCGCGTCCTTCGATTCGCGCGAGGGCTCGGTCGTGGCGACCAACGGCCTGCTGCACGACGCCATGCTGGGTATCATTCGCGGACGCGCCGTATAGCCCATCGACGACCGGGTCGTCCGGAGACGCCGCCCGGTACGAGTGCGTTGATTCGACGATGCCGGTCGCCTGGGGCCGCGAAGCGCACGGCGGTCGATTCAGGACGACCGTCCGGGCTTGCAACCGAGTTCTGCCTGGGCGTCGACAAGGTTGTCGCCGGCCGGCCGGCGTTCTATGTACCGGACGGTTCGACACCAATCCGCGACACCGATCGGCGAGTCGACGCTGGTCTCTTGCCAGCTCCGCCCGGCGCCCGGCGGCCGAGCCGGACCCGTCTCCGCCAGATAACATGGGATGCATCCGCGGCTCCGGCCGAGTGGAAAGCACTGACGGCGCGCGCGTTCCGCGTGCCGGCCTGCTGGCATCGATCGTGCTTGTAGACAGGCGGGAGGGATCGAATGCCTGTCTACAACACACCGGAGGCCAGCATGTCACGCAGCGCCAGGAGAACGGGTTTCGCCGCCGCCGTAATCGTCGCGAGCGTTCTCGGCGCGGGGTCCGCGCTCGCGCAGCAGTCGGTCACGCTCACCGCCGGGCAGTTCGCGGTCAAGGGATTCGACAGCCGGATCGACCGTGACGTCCTGCTCGAGAACCTGAACGTCTTCGCGTTCCGACTGGACGACTTCAACGGCGGGGCGGTGGGCGGGTCCTGGGATCTCGCTCTCGGGGACCACTTCGAGGTGAGTCTCGGCCTCGGCTTCTACCAGCGGACGGTCCCGAGCGTGTACAACGATTACGTGGACGTCGACGGCAGCGAGATCTTCCAGGACTTCCGTCTCCGTATCGTTCCGGCAACCGCGACCATTCGCTTCCTGCCGTTCGGAGACACGCCGGTACAGCCGTACTTCGGAGGCGGATTCGGCCTCTACGCGTGGCGCTACGCGGAATTCGGGAAGTTCATCGACTTCAGCGCGGTCGACCGGTTCGGCTCGTTCGATACGTTCAACGACCGCTTCGTGGCCGAGGGGACGGACGCCGGCGGCGTCGTGCTGGGCGGGGTGCGGATTCCCTTCGGCGACCGGTACGCTCTCGGCCTCGAGGCGCAATACCACGAGGTGAGCGGGGTGGTGGGCATCGACAACGGGTTCCTCGAAGACGAGATCGACCTCGGCGGCCTGACCACGCAGGTGACGTTCCAGGTGGGTTTCTGACCGGCACGGTGGGGCCGCGGACGTGCGGCGGCCGCCGGTTGGTATAATGCCGGCGTCCGTGGCCCGCATCGTATCCTGGATTCAGGCCTTCGCCCTCGGAATCGGCGGGCCGGGGCTGTTCGTCGTCGCCTTCCTCGACTCGTCCTTCCTGTCCCTTCCGGAGATCAACGACCTGCTCGTCGTGATGCTGGTGATCGAGCACAACGCGCGCATGCCGTACTACGCGCTGATGGCGACGCTCGGCTCGCTGGCCGGCTGTCTGGTGCTCTATTCGGTTGGGCGAACCGGCGGTGAGGCCCTGGTCCGGCGGCGGTTCGGCGGGCCACGGATGGCGCGGGCTCTCGCGCTTTCCAAGCGCTATGGTGTCTTCGCCATCGCCGTCCCGGCCATCCTGCCGCCGCCGGCGCCCTTCAAGATCTTCGTGCTGCTCGCGGGGGTCGCGGCCGTGCCCTTGTGGCAGTTCGCGACCACGATCGCCCTGGCGCGGGGATTCAGGTACTTCGCGATCGGGGTGCTCTCCGTCCGCTATGGAGACGACGCCATCGCGTTCATCGAGGCCAACGGCCGCGCCGTCGCCCTCGTCCTGGTGGGATTGATCGTCGCCGGCGGCGTGGCCTGGATCCTCTGGCGGCGGCGCAGGGCGACGCGCACGGGCGAGCTATAATCGACCGCCTCCACGGGTGATTCCCCGCGGCCTCATCGAAGAGAAGCATGGCCCCCGACCTCTCGGTCGTGATTCCCCTCTACAACGAGGAGCCCAACGTTGCCGAGCTGCACCGCGAGCTGACCGCGGCGCTGGGCGCCTGGGGCCGCTCCTACGAGCTGCTGCTCGTCGACGACGGCAGCAGCGACGGCACCTTCGCGGCGTTGGAGTCGTTGCTGGCCGGGGACCCCCACGTTCGCGTCATTGCGTTTCGGCGGAACTTCGGACAGACCGCGGCGTTCGCGGCCGGCTTCGCGCACGCGCGCGGGCGGGTCATCGCTACCGCCGACGGCGACCTGCAGAACGACCCGCGCGACCTGCCCATGATGGTGGACATGCTCGACCAGGGGCACGACATCGTCTGCGGTTGGCGCCGGAAGCGCCGCGATCCGTGGCTGAGCCGGCGGCTGCCTTCGAACATCGCCAACTGGCTGATCTCGCGCACGACCGGCGTGCGGCTTCACGACTACGGCTGCTCGCTCAAGGTGTTCCGGGGCGACGTGGTCCGGTCGCTGCGGCTCTACGGCGAGATGCACCGGTTCATTCCGGCTATCGCCAGCGAGCAGGGGGTCCGGATCGCCGAGGTCGAGGTCAACCACCGGCCGCGGCGCATGGGCGAGTCCAAGTACGGTCTGGCGAGGACGATGCGGGTCGTTCTCGACCTGCTGACAGTCAAGTTCCTGCTCAGCTATTCGACGCAGCCGATTCAGATCTTCGGTCCGCCCGGGCTGTTGATGGGGACGGCCGGACTCGCCATCACCGCGTACCTCGGATACGTGCGGCTCGTCGCCGATCAGCCGATCGGAGACCGGCCGCTGCTGCTGCTCGGCATCCTGCTGATCTTCGCCGGCATGCAGTTCCTGACGTTGGGGCTGCTTGCCGAGTTGCAGGCCCGGACGTATCACGAATCGCAGGACAAGCCGATCTACGCGGTTCGCGAGATCCTGGAGACGCAGGCCGACCCGTCGCCGCACGACCGGGCATCCAACGCCACGGGCGGGGGCCGAGCCGGCCGCGTCACGCCCCGTTGAGCAGACGGGATGCCGCGAAGATCCAGACGACCACCCGGGTCTGTTCGCCAAGGGCCGGAAGACGCCATGCGTCCTCGGCGGATGCAGTCCCGTCGTCCGCATGGAGGGCGACCGGCTGTCGGAGCTCGAAGGCAAGCTGATCGGCGACCCCGGCGCCGCGCGCGTGGTAAGGCTCTCCGGGGTGGAATACGAGCGCGTGCGTGTCGCCGACGACTGTGACCGGCGCGTCGCCACCGATCGCCACGGGCGCGAGCAGCGGATCGTCCGGCTCGATGATGCCGCGCACGCGAATCTCTTCGCGCGGCGGCGCCTCCGGCAGGCGCTGCCACAGATCCCCCCGGATCGGCGTGGTGAACCAGGCGAGGCCGTACGGCCGGGCCGACGTCATGTCGAGAGCGACGAGGTCGCGAACCGCCTCCCCGATGATCTCCGCGGCCACGACGCAGCCGACTCCCGACCAGTGCGAATCCTGTCTGCAGTAGAGCGGCCCTTCGTGATGAAACCGATCCCGGAGGAACGCCGGCGTCAGATCGACCAGACGAACGCCCTGCGCCCGCAGGTCGTCGTAGAGGGCCTGCAGGGTCGCGTCGAGCCGGCGGACCGGAATCGGTACGTCGAGGTCCGGCGCGAGCCGGTCGGGGTAGACGATGCCCTTCGGCGGCACAGGTACGACGATGAGCTCGATGCCGTCGCCGCGCAGCCTCCCGGCCGCCGACGCGATCGCGGCGACGGCCGTACCCGTGCGGGGCGCTGCGGCGCCCAGGGCGGCGGCTTCGTCGACGGCGAATAGCCACCCGTCGCTGCCGGTCAGGACCTCCTCTCCCGCCGCCGCCGCTTCCGCGGCCAGCCGTCCGCAGGTAGCCCGGAATCGTTCGACGAGCTCGGGATCGGCGGGACCCGCGCAGGCCATGGCCGCTGTCAACAGCAACCAGGAGGCCGCGGGGCCCCGGAGACCGCGCTTCCTGGGAGCGGTGCCCCCGCCGCCCGGCCCGGTGCGTGTCGTGCCAGCGGTCGAGCGCGTCGCGGTCCGACGGCGCGCCACCGGAGGCGTGCGTGGCGAATTGATCCGCATGACTGTTGAGGCTAACATCTCGTCACCGTCGAACCGTCCGGCCTCGTCGTGAGATTCCACAGCAGCGGTGCGCTCGTTCCAGTCGTCACGATCCTCCTCTGGCTGTCCGCATGCGCGGAGTCGTCGGTGTTGCCGCCGGCGACGCCCTCACCGTTGCCCGCCGACAAGATCGGGCGCCTCGCGATCGCCTGCCCGGCCGGCGGTGGGACCCAGTCGTTGGACGGCAGACCGGCAACGGTGCACTTTGCGGCGCCTGTCGTCAGTGGCGGCCAGCCGCCGGTGACCGCGGGGTGCTCGCCGCACTCCGGCAGCGCCTTCGGAATCGGCACGACGGAGGTGACGTGCGGCGCCTCGGATGCACTGCAGCAGACGGCGAGCTGCGTGTTCGGCGTGACCGTTCTCGGTCCGCCGAAGCTGGCGGTCACCCGGTTGCTCGCGTTCGGGGACAGCATCACCGCGGGCGTCGTGTCCCTCTCCGACGGCGGATCGAGGCTGGACGGCTTCAATTCCTATCCGGCTCGTCTCCAGCGAGGTCTGGCTTCACTCTATCTGACGCAGGACATCGAGGTCGTCAATACCGGCCTGCCTGGAGAGGAGGCGTCGCAGGCCGAGGCGCGATTCAGCCTGGAACTCGGGAGGCACCATCCGGAGGTCGTGCTGTTGATGCAGGGCACCAACGACCTGAACGTGATCGCTGGATCCGGCGCGGACAGCGCCGCCGCGGCCCTCGACGGAATGGTCGCGGCCGCGCGCGCCGCCGGCATCGATATTCTTCTGATGACCATTCCACCCCAACGCGGCACCGGCTCGGCGTCTCTCGTAGCCGGACTGAACAGCCGCATCCGGGAGATCGCCGCCCGACACGGCGCCGAGCTCATCGATATCCATGACCTCCTGCTGACAGGACCGTGCAGCGGCCTGCAGCCGATTCCATGTATCGGGCGCGACGGCTTGCACCCGACGGTGCAAGCCTACGGGTTGATGGCGCAAGAGCTGGAGCGGGTTCTCGTGGCGCGCTACGACGTGGAGATCGTGCCCGCGACCGGCGAGCATCGCGGCGATGCGCGTGGAAGAGCGCTCGCGTCGGGTGAACAGTCGGTTGCTCGCCGGAGACAGGGATGACCCATACCTTGTGGCGCTTCGCGGCGGGGATGGGATTGAGCTCGCTCCTGCTGTTCGCGGCTGCCGGCTCCGTGTTCGCGCAGGAGGAAGAGCCCTCGGTTTCCCAGGCGCCGGATTCCCGGGCGCCGGAAGGTCGGTCCGGTTATCTCGGACGGCTCTTTTCCGACCGCATGCTGCTCCACGTCAATGGTGGTTACCAGGTCGGCGACACGCGTTACGCCAGGGAGACCGGTTTTCGTGCGTACGGCGAACGCGCGCGGTTTCTGGTGAGCGAGGAGTTTGGGGGCACCGCGCACGTCGACGCCGGCGGCGCCCTGCGTCTCTGGCGCGAACTGGAGATCGGGGCGAGCTACACCCAGGTCGGCAGGTCCGGGACAGCGCTGGTGACCGGCGCGGTTCCGCACCCTCTCGATACGGGCCGGGATCGGACGGCACCGGCCCAGACGCTTGCGTTGCCCCATCGGCAGCGGGCCACCCACGTCTACGCTGCGTGGCGCTTCAGACCGAGCGGCATGTGGAGTCTGGCGTTCTCGGCGGGACCCACCTACTTCAACCTGCGCCAGGGAGTCGTCGCCAACCTGACCGCGAGCGAGACGGGCGGACCGCCGTTCGCCGACGTCGATCTGCGGGTCGATTCCGGGGAGCACACGAGAAACGGCGTGGGGTTCAATGCGGGCCTCGACGTTACAATCATGCTGACGCCCCCCAGGCTGGCGCTCAAGCTCGGCGTGGGGTACTTCGTGCGTCTGACGCTCGGTTCGGTCGATACGCCTTCCGCCGCCGGCGCGCAGAGTACCTACTACGTCGGCGGGGTCCAGACCGGCGCCGGGCTCCGCGTGCTGTTCTGACGCGGAGGTCACCGATCCGGCCGACCGGGGAGGCGGTACGCGCGGCGAACGTCCGCGATTTCGGTGTCGATACGCTCCTGCGTCCAATCCAACGCTGCTGCCATGATCCCGGCCGCCGAGAACACCGCATCCTCTCCGGGGTAGCCCGCGGAACCCGCTTCGGTTCGTCTCAGCAGCGCATCGGCCAGTCTGACCGCCATTTCTTCTCGGACCGCGTACCGGATCTCCCCGGCAGTGACGGCGCACGTGGAGCCGAGCGGCGCCCGGTCCGCCTTCGAGGAGGTCAGCATGCCGAGGACCTGCCGGTGTCGGGTTCCGTACGTGCATGCCAGCCGCTTCCGCGTCTCGGGCGAAATCGGGCCGTCCCCCGGCCGCGTGACTTCTCTCATGAAGTCATCCACGTCGGCCGGGATGTCGCCGCCGAGGAGGGGTGTGTCCGCGGTCCGGCAGGGGGCGGCGACGCGCTGCAACTGGCGGACCGCAAGATCGATGGCGCGTTCGGCCGTGTCGCGGGCGGTCGTGTAGCGCACGCCGAGCATGCTTATGAGCCCATCGAGTCCGTCGTCGCGATGGTCCACGATCTCGCTGATTGTCCTGCGCCGGACGCCGTCGCCGTTCGGAGACACCGGCAACAGACCGCGATGGACCAGGCGCAGGTCGCCGAGCTCCAGGGACAGCCCCGGGAACGCCTCGCGGAGGGTTTCGATGAACCGCTCGATCTCGTTCCGGTCGAGCGTGAGCCCGTTCGCGGTGCCGTCGTAGCTGTCGTAGCTCGTGCCCGCGATGGCGAACTCGCGCCACGGCGCGATGAACAGGAATCGGCCGCCCGCCGGCCCGGCGACCGCATGTGAGCCGCGCAACGGCGACGCTATGACGAAGTTCATCGCCTTGGACAGTCGCCCATCGAGGCGCCCGTGCTCGCACGACGCGAGCCGGCGTACGAGTTCCGGCGCCCAGGGTCCAGCGGCGTTGAGGACGATGTGGGCGCGAATCTCCAGCGACTCGCCGGTGAGGCGGTCGGATGCGCGAACACCCTCGACCGTGTTTCCCCGCGTGAGCCCGGCCCTGGCCTCCACGTAGTTGGCGGCAATCGCCCCGTCCTCCACGGCGGACGCGATGAACGAGAAGTGGACCCGGTCGCTGTTGTGCATCTGGTGGTCGAACCACTCCATGCCCCCGGTCACGCCGTCGGGATCGATGAGCGGATTGAGGTCGAGACACTCGTTGCGGGACAGCCGTCGACTGGGCGGCAGTCGCCTGGAGACCGGGACTCCGTCGTTCCGATCGCGCGCCAGCAGGTCGTTGATCGCGAAGTAGAGGCGCAGCAGCGTTCGATTGCGGGTTATCCCGCGGTACGTCGGGACCACGAACGGCAATGGCCGGACCAGGTGCGGAACGATGCGGCACAGGGCCCGGCGTTCGCGCACGAACCGGCGCAGCGCGGCGACGTTGCCGGACTGCAGCGCCCGAACCCCGCCGTGCAGTGTCTTTGCGCTGTTGAACGAAGTGCCGCCGCCGAAATCGGCGCGGTCGATGAGGCCGACGCGCAAGCCCCGCAGGGTCGCGTCCCAGGCCGCGATCGCGCCGTATATGCCCCCGCCGATGACGAGCAGGTCGAAGGTGCGGGACGTCAGCGTCGCGAGGTCTCTGCGCACTTCCGCTTCTCGTACGACGCACGGCACAGGAACTTCACGTAGGGCAGGACCTGCTTGATCGCCGCGACGTTGATCTGGCAGGGGCTCACGCAGGTCGGACACCGTTCCCGCCGTATGCGGCGCCGGTGAGCCTGACTCGATTCCCGGAAGTAGATGTCGGCCGGATCCTCTTCACGCACGTTGCCGACCGATTCGCTGTTCTCGCAGAAGAAGAAGCCGCCGTCCGGATTCAGCATGACGCCCTGGGTCTGGAACGGGCACGGCGCCTGCCGGTGATAGCCGTTCGCGATCATGTCGGCATAGTGCAGGTATATGTAGTTCTGGCCGTCGAGCAGCGGGTCCGATCGGACCCGGTCGAGGAAGAACTGCCGCATCCTGCCCTCGGCCTCGCCGATCGGCCGGCAACCGTCCGCCAGGTCGCTGTTTCCGAGCATCGGGTCGGTGACGCGGAACATGTTGAACACGATGTCGAGTCTTCTCCGGCGGGCCCAGGCGAGGATGTTCTCGGCGTCGTCCAGGTTTCCGGAGAAGACGGTCGTCGATACGCCCAGGTTGAAGCGGCGCCGCCTCTGCAGTTCCTGCATCGCGCGGATCGTTTCCTCCGCCTTGCCGAAGCCGCGCGGTACATCCCGTATGGCGTCGTGCCTCGGGCCGATGCCGTCGATGGCGATGCGGAAGCTGGCGATGACGTTCCGCTCGTGACACAGCTCGACGATGTCGGTCAGCGTCGGAATCGCCCGGTGGGGCGTGAGGCCGGTCGTGCTCAGGCCGAGTTTCCGCAGGTGCGGCAGCCGGTCGAGAACGACGCGGCAGATGTCGACCAGATCGTCCCGGGTCGTCGGCTCTCCTCCGGAGAGGTGGAAGTTCTCCAGGCGGGTCCACAACGTCGAGCCGAAGACGTGCTCGATCTCCGCGAGAGTCAGGTCCGGCTGCAGGCCTCCACGCTTCCAGTTCCCGCACATCCGGCACTGCGCGTCGCAGTCGAACGTGCAGTTGAAGATGAGTACCGTGGGGTGAATCGGCCTGAACCGCGCCAGCAGTACGTCGGCAAGGTCTCTGGGGGCCCCTGCCGCGGCTCGAGCGAGGTACCGCAGCGCGTAGACCTGAGCCACGGGAGGAATGCTACAGCAGCCCTTCCCGTCGATACCAATCGGCCGTGCGCCGCACTCCTTCGACGAGCTCGACCGCCGGCTCGAAGCCGAGCTCGCGCCGCGCGCGCGCCGCATCGAACGCGCGGTTCTTGGTGAAGAAGTCGACGCGCCGCCGGTAGAGCGGCGGCTCGATGCCGAGCGGCACGCATACGGCTTCGCACGCTGCGCCCGCCGCCCAGACCGGCCATACCGGGAAGCGCCAGCCCGGTGGTGGGACGCCGACCTCATCGGCGATGACACGGAAGAGCTCCGTGAGCGGCGTATAGTGGCGGCCGGCCAGTATGTATGTCCGGCCGGCGGCAACCGGCGCCTCGCCGCAGAGTCGGAATCCCTCGACGAGATCGTCGATGTACGTGAAGTGGTAGCACACCGCGCCCGAACCGAGCATCGGGAAGCGGCGTTTGGCGATACCCCGGAACAGCTTCAGGAATCTGGTGTCGCCGGGACCGTAGATGCCGGCCGGACGGGCCACCACCACCTCCATGTCTCCCGACTCGCCCACGGACCTGGCCAGGCGTTCTGCGTCCAGCTTCGTTTCCTGGTAGATGTCGCCGGGGGCCAGCGGCGCGTCTTCGTCCGCGGGCGGACGCTCGACGTGCCCGTGGACGCCCACCGTGCTGCAATGGATGAACCGGGTGACGCCGGCTGCCAGCGCGGCGTCGAGGAGCGCACGGGTGCCGCGCACGTTGACCGCGCGGTAGGCCGCGTCCGGCTGACCCGCGTTCCTGTAGGTGGCGGCGATGTGGTAGACGGCCTCGACTCCGTCGCAGGCGCGCGCCAGCGACGCGTCGTCGGCCAGGTCGCCGAGCACGATCTCGACGCCGGCCTCCTCCAGCGCTGCGGCCCGCGGGCGGCTGCGGGGGCGAACGAGCCCGCGAACGGATGCGCCGCGCGTCGCGAGGTAACGGGCGAGACGGCCGCCCGTGAATCCGGTGGCGCCGCTGACCAGGACTCTCATGCGGCTCCCGAATGCGGGGCGCCGACGCTTCCGATGGACGGACGCCGGCGGAGAAGCCGTTCGTACGCGGCCGCGGTACGCGAGAGGTAGGTCTCCCGGCTGTAGCGTGAAGCGGCCAGCGAGCGGGCGGCCGTTGCCAGTCGGCGGCGTTCCTCGGGCCGGTCCATGAGTCGAGCCAGGCCGGCAGCCAGGGCAGGAGCATTCGGAGGCACGAGCGCCGCGGTCGAGTCGCTGAGGACCTGCGTGTGCGTCTGAAGATCCGTCGCCACGATGGGTTTGCCCGACCGCAGGTACGAGTAGATCTTCAAGGGCGTGTTGGTGCCGCTGATGCGTGGCGACACCAGGATGTCGCTGGCGGCCACGAAGCTGGGGATCTCCTGCGGTGGACGCTGGCCCGCGAACACGAGCGGGCTGCCGGACCGCACCGCCTGCCCACGGGCTCGACCGACCTGCGCGGCCGTTCCGCCGACAACGAGGAAGCGCGCGTCGGGGTGGGAGCGCCGCAGCAGCGCGGCCGCCTCGGTGAGCAGGTCGAGTCCCTGGTACGGCTCGAAGGTGCCGGTATAGAGCACGAGCGGCTGGTCGGAGCCCACGCCGTAGCGCGCGCGCATCTCCCGCGCCGGGATCGGCTTGGTCTCCTCCACGTCGCCCCCCATCACGTTCTCGATCAGGAACGCCCTGCGGCCGGCGCCCCGCGCGACGGCGGTCGCCTGCAACTCGGGGCAGATCGTGATGATGACCTGCGAGTGCTCGATCATCGAGATCTCGACGCGCTCGAACAGCCGGCGGAGCAGCGCGGAGCGGGTGTATTGGAAGTTGGCCAACTGCTGCGGCAGGCTGGAGTGCATGTCGTACAGGTGGGGAATCCCGAGCCGTCTCGCCAGCCACAGCCCGAGAACGCCGGCCTCCTCGTGGGAGTGGATCGCGTCGTAACGGCGGGCGAACGCCAGCCGTGTTGCGGTCACGGCGAGGAGTCCATCGAGGAGCAGCTTCGTGGCCGACGGGCCGACCTTCACGCCCTCCACCAACGGCGGTCGCGCGCAGCGCACGATCCGCAGGTTGCGGAGCGTCACGTCGCGGCCGAACGGATAGGTCACGAGATCGACGGCGTACCCGAGCTCGCCCAGGGCCTTGATGCGGTGGTACTCGCTGAAGGGCGTGCCCCGAGGCTCGAAGAAGGGCTCGGGGGCGAGCATCAGAATCCTCGCCAGACTGCTCACGTGGCCGCTGACTCTACCATACGGAGGAGAGCGTCGAATCGGAACCGGTACGAGCAGTCACGGGGTTCGGTGCGATCCGCCGCGGACCCGACGAACCCGGCCGGGGGCGACCAGGCGCCGCCGCCGGGGCAGCCACGGGATGAACCTGCCGTTGAGTCTCATGAGCCGCCACGGATCGTCTCCCGCACGGACGGCCCGCAGGCCCAGAAGCCGGCTGGAGAAGGCGGTTCGAAAGCCCAGCGCTTGCGCCGCGCCGTATGCGATGGAGCCGGCGATCTCCCAGGGGAAGCAGAGATGCCGGATCGTCCTGGTTCGAAGCCTGTCGCGCAGCACCGCCAGCGCGCGATCCAGATCCTCGTAGATCGCCTCTCGGCGCTCGTTCTCGGTCTCGAACACACCCTTTTCGCTCGCGTTCACGATTGCCAGCAGCTCGGCTTGCCAGCCCTTGCGGTCGAAGAACGCCGCACCACCCCGGGCGCGCACGTGCGCCGTGCACCGCTCGCGCGCACGTGTGCCGTCGAAGTGTCGCAGGGCGTCGCTCAAGCGTGATCGCTGCGGGTAGAGAGGCGCGCCGAGGTCGTCGGGATCGAGGTGGCCGTCGGCTGCGCGCCGGGAGATCAGCGGCCGGTCGAGCGGATGCCACCTGGCGAAGTCCGGCGTGACGAAACCCTGCGGCTGGTCGTGGAAGAAGATCTTCGAATGCGAGTAACCGTGACACTGTACGTCGACGACACCCTCCCGGTGGAGCGCCTGCAACTCGGGCCACGTCACGAAGTCGCCCGCCCGCGCCGGCGGCGGCGGTACCGGGTCATCGATTGTCGTGCGGACTGCGGCCGCGTCCTCGATCCGCCCCGGGATGGCGAACGTGATTGCCCGGAGTTCGTACCGGCGGAGCAACGGGACGGCGATGGTCCACAGGCTCGCGTGCGCGTCGTCGAAGCAGATTGCCGCCGTTCGTTCGCCGGGGTGCACGCCGCCGCGCACGAAACGGTCGATCTCCTCGGTGGTTACGGTTCGGTACCCGTGCTCGGCCAGGTATTGCAGCTTCGGCTCGAGCGAGGCCCTCGTCACTTCGTGGAGATGGAATACCGGCAGGAGGCGCCCGATCGGTCCGCCGAAGAGGAAGGCAGGGTAGCGGCCCGTGGCGAGGTCGAGCATGCCTCGCAACGTACCGCCCCGTTCTGCGAATGGCACAAGAGCCGAGGTGCCCACCGCGCTTGACTCACCACGGCCGCGAGCTCCAGGAACGCCGGAGTGCCGTGACGCAAGTATACCCCTGCGCTGCGCGCGGCAGACCGGGGGCGACGGGTCTCGGGGCGCGAATCGTCCGGCGGGGTCGGACCCCGTCGAGGTCGTCGGCTCGTCTACCGGGGCGGGGCATGTGTGGGCCAGAGTCGATGGCGGAGCCCCCATCCGAGCAGAGCCGCGCTCAGGGCTTCGCCCGCCACCGTGGCGGCCGCCGCGCCATGCATGCCGTAGCGTGGGATCAGGACGAGATTCATCGCGACGTTCGCCAGACATCCGATGACCGCGGTTTGCAGCAGGCGGGAGCCGGCATCGACCGACAGTGCGACCGCGTGCAGGACGAAGAGCGGAAACACGAATACGAACCCGATGCCGAGTATCTGCAACGGCAGCCCCGCCGCTGCGTACTCGGCGCCGAAGAAGACGCCGACCAGGGGGTTGGCCAGGAGAACCGAGCCGATGCACACGGGGGCGGCCAGCACGAAGCTCACCGCGAGAGCAGTGCGCGACAACCTCGCGTGGGCGGCCCGGTCGCGGACGAAGTGGCTCGCCAGCCGTGGAATCAGGACCGCATGCAGCACCTGCGGCGCGCTGCTCAAGCCTTCGTAGAGGCGGTACGCCGCGCTGTAGAGTCCCGTCTCCGCGTCGCTGCGTAGAGCCCACAGCATGACGGTGTCGACGTAGCTGTAGAGATAGAACACGACCGCGAACGCCCCGAACGGAAGGGCCTGGAGCTGGAGAGCACGCCACGACGTCACGTCGAATGCCAGACGGATTCGCCCGACCTGGCTCGCCGCCAGCATGCAGGCGACGGAGAGCGACAGCATGCGGGCGAACACGAAGCTCGCAGCGAGTCCCAGCAGCCCGAGTCCGCCGGTCAGGGCCGCGGTTCCGAGCCCGAAGAGAAGCAGGCGGTCGATGATCACCGAGGTGCTGTCGAGTCCGAACCGTTCGAGCCCCTGGAGCGTGTGTCGGATCGTGAGCAGGTACGAGCGCAGGATCGATGCGGCTCCCAGCAGGTAGCAGGCGAATCGCTCGTCGGGGTCAGCGCCCAAGGCATGTACCGCCAGCAGCAGCGCCATCGAGGCCACGACAGCGAGCGCCAGCTTCAATCCGAAGGTGTCGGCCAGGATACGGCGGGCCGTCCGCCTCTCGCGGGCCACTTCCCGGGTGGTGATCTCCTTGAGTCCGAAGTCGACGAGAGACTCGAAGATCATCGCCACCGCGAGTGCAAAGGAGAACTTGCCGTACTCGACGTCTCCGAGGATCCGGCCGGCCACGATGAGCAACGCGGCGAGCAGCAGTGTGCTGGCGATCGAGCCGCTGGCGCGGGCTGCGTTGCCGACGAGGCTTTTGTTCCGCGGGGTCACGCCGCCTCGCGTCGGAGCTCCACGACATCGGACAAGAGCCCGGCGATGCGCGCCGCCATCCGCTCGCTGTCGAAATGGCGCTCGGCTGTGGCCCGCGCCGCTCGGCGGAGCGCGCCGCGAAGCGCGGTGTCGCCGATCGCGCGCCGCAGCGTTGCAGCCAGATGGTCCGGTCGCCCGGGTTCGCAGAGCAGCGCGTTCTCGCCGTCGTCGAGGTGGTCGGCGATGCCCGCGACCGGCGAGACGACCGGCGCCAGGCCGCACGCCATGGCCTCCGCCACCGCGATGGCGAAGGCCTCGTAGTAGGAAGGAAGCACGAATACGTCCGCCGCCTGCATGACCCTGGCCGGCGTGTCGGTGGCGCCCAGGAACCGCACCCGTTCGGAGAGGCCGTACCGCGCGACCAGCTCCCGGGCCCCGGGGCCGGCATCCAGATGATGGCCCGGCGTTTCCGGCCCGGCCAGTGCCAGCACGGCCGACTCGTCGTCGACGCGCCGCCAGGCATCGACGAGATCGAGGACGCCCTTCTCCCGGCTGAGCCGGCCGAGAAACAGGCAGACGACTCGCTCCCGCGGCAGGCCGAGCTCGTCGCGGATCCGCCGTACCGCATCCGTCGCGGCCGGACGGTACCGATCGAGGCGAACGCCGTGGGGCTGGTACACCAATCGCCGCTCCGGTATTCCCGCCGACCGGCCTTCGTTCGCAATCTCTTGCGAGATGCAGACGTACGCGTCGGCGGCGCCGTAGACCCGGCGGCCCGTGCTCTTGATGGCCCGTCCCAGTCTTCCCGCCGGATCCAGGGCGGCGCGCGCCAGCATGCCGTCCCAGTGCGTGCAGGACAGTGCTCCGGGCGTCGCCGCCTGGAAGACGAGCCGCTTGGAGAGGAGGTGGCGCGCCGTTACCGCCGCGACGCCGACTCCCCGTGGATCGGGGCAGTAGACGACATCGTAGCGATTGCGCAGTCGAACCAATGCCCAGAAGATGAACGGCAGAGCCAGCCATTTCGCCCACTGCCGGCGGCTGCCCGACGGGCGTGTCCGGTGCACGGGTACGCCGTCGACCGTTGGCGGCGCGGGTCGATCCATCCCGACGCGCGTCGTCAGCACCAGTGTCTCGTAGCCTCGCTCGTGCATCCAGCGAGCGATGAGGCGCGCGTGCGTTTCCACGCCACCGAGGATCGGCGCGTAGTACGTCGTCAGCACCAGCACCCGTGGACGGCGCATGTCATGTACCCGACGCGCTTCTGCGGCCCGGCGACAGTACCGGCCTGATGGCGCGCCAGTAGGCGCCAAGCATCCGCTCGTACCCGTGCCGCGCCCGGCCGGTCAGGTTCCCGCCGGCCAGATCGGGACGCACGACCAGCGCGCCGTCCTTCAGCAGCTCCCGGTCGGAACGAACCCGGATGCGCTGGACTCGCGCCCGGTCGGCGGCCAGTGCGGGAAGCAGGCGGCACAGACCGGCCCACGCTCTGAAGTAGGTGACGGCGTGTCCCTTGGCGGTCAGGACGATCGCCTGCAGCGCTTCGTGAAGTACGAAGGCCGGCAGCAGAACGAGGATCGTACGGACCTCGTAGTTCTTGAGGATCACGTGCCAGCGGTTGCGGATCTGGTAGTAGAAGAGCCACGAGCCGCGCCGGCGGCTGCGGTGGCGGACCCGCGCGCGCGGAGGCTCGACGATTCGGTAGCCGGCGAGCCTGACCCGGTGCGTGAAGTCCCCATCCTCCTTGCCGATGAAGTAGCGCTCGTCGAACAACCCGACTTCGGCCGCGACCGCGCAGTCGATGAGCAGGGCGCAACCCGAGGCTGCGCCGATGTCGCGCGTGTCCGCTCCGCGCGCCTCGACCGGTCGATCCAGGTATGGATTGACTGCTTCGCAGATGAAGTGGAACCCGGTGTCCGCGTACTGGATCAGGTCCGGTCGATCCGCGTGAATCACGACGGGGCTGGCGATGGCCGCGCCGGGCGTTTCCGCGGCCCGCCGCAGCAGGTCAATCGTGTCTGCTTCCACCATGACGTCGGCATCCAGCAGCAGCACCCAGGGGGTCGGACACTCGACGATGGCCACGTTGCGGCCCGGACCGGGCCCCCGGTTGGCGTCGAGTCGGCGCTGGTGCACGCCCGGCGCGCTCCGCGAAAGATACGCGGCCGTCTCGTCCGTACTGGCGACGTCGACTACCGTGATTCGCGCTTCGGGGCAGCCCGCCTCCCGTAGCGATTGCAGGGTGTCGGGAAGCGTAGCCGCGGCGTTGTGGGCCACGATCGCGACCGACACGTCGCGCGGAAAATCTGGTCGGTTCACGGTCGGGACGCCTTGCGATGGTTTCGTTCGGGAACCGCCGCGTTGAAGTGTCTCCGGTATGAAGTGGCCTGCGACGAATCAGGGAGCCGGCCGGCCGCCCGAGTAACCGTGAGCAATCATAGCCGAACGAGACGCTGTCGCGAATTCAGGACGGTGGAGCGCCGCCAGGGGTCGAGGCCGAGCCTGTCGGGACGCCCGGCGGTCGAGCGCTGCTATCGTTTGCGGGCGACGACGTAGCAGTCGAAGGGTCGCAACTCGACCTCGTCGGCGCCCAGCCGCACCAGGTGGTCCAGTATCTCGCGGGCATAGGTCAGATAGACCGCGTCAGCGTCCGGGAACCAGGTCCGGGATTGCAGACAGATGGGGTCGAGGTGGACCAGAAAACGGTGCTCGGGCGCGTCGATGGGATGATTCCGGCGGAGAAACCAGGGGTACGCAACCCGGTGCTGGTACAGGTGCAGCGCGGCGTCCAGCCATCTGAACGTGCGGATCTTGTCCTTGAAGGGACGCGGGCTGAGACCGTAGTCGAAGGACTTGATCGCAGCGCGTTGGCGAAACGGAGGCGTGAGAACGGCGATGAGTCCGCCCGGCCGCACGAGCCGAAGCATCTCTTCGAGCAGGAGGTGCGGCCAGCAGAGATGCTCGATGGTGTAGAGGCTGATCGCTGCGTCGAACGAAGCGGCGGACAGGGAGGTGCGGTAGAGGGAGCCCGCCACGAACTCGTGGTTCGGCATGCGTTCCCGGTTGCGGTCGATCTGCGGCTTCGACCAGTCCACGCCGGTATAGCGGACGTCGCGATCTTCCAGGTTGAGGCACGGATGTGCGGTCCCGCACCCGAGGTCGACCACGCGGCTGCCCGTCGGGATGGTCTGCTTGAGCCGCCAGTGTCCGGTCATCTTCGGCGTCCAGGTGGGGTTGGCCCGCTCGGCGGCCTCGAAGTAACCGGCGGCGACGGCGCTGTCGTTGTAGAAGGCTTGCAGCCGCTCGCTCAACTCCTGGAGCTGCGGCTGCGCCTCCGGATCCAGGGCGCTACAGAGCCGCGGGCGGGGTCGCAAACGGCTTGGAAGGGACCAGGACACGGGAGAGGGTTGGGAGGGAACCGCCCGTTCCGGACGCCCATCCCCGAATATCGGCAGGTCAGTCCGGACGCGGCTCGACGTACACATCGAGCAACCGGATACCGAGCTTGCGCGTGTCGAGAGCGCCGGCGTCGAGAGCGGCCGGCTCGAAGGTCCGGTCGACCAGCAACTCGACCCGGACGTCGTCGGCTTCGCCGAGATCGGCGGCGGTCATTTCGTACTCCAGTCGCACGGGGCTTTCCGTGTCCAGCGTGACTTCGTCGAACGTGCGCCCGCCGACGGTCAGCGTGAGCTGTTGCGGCGTGTCGAACAGACTCGGACGGCCCTGCAGTTCCAGGAGCAGTGTTGCTGCGCTCTCCGGGTTCCGGAAAGAGAGCACCGCGCGGTCGGTGCTCCAGCGCCACGAGGTCTCGTCGAAAAGGTCGAACTCCACCTGGTGCCAGCCCTCGTCGTACATGACGAAACTGCTCTCGTGCTGCGGCTCCAGAGTCAGAGTGGCCACGCGATAGGCCAACTCGCCGAGGTCGTCGCCCGCGAGAGCGAGGCGTTCCCCGGAGACGGGGGAAACGAGGCCGATTGCGACGGTCGCCGGACCGACGTACGGATAGGCCGGCACCCTGACGTTCTGCGTGTACCGGAGCGACTCCCCCGGCTGCCATGCCGTCGTCGGTACCGGGGGATCGTGTTCGGCGGTCCAGAGCAGGACCTCGTTCTGGTCCAACATCTGGAGAAACACCTGATAGTCCTCGTCCAACGGCTCGAGGGTCGGCGCGAGATCGAACTGGATGGTTGCCTCGACCGAGGCGCCCAGCGGGACGGTGTGCCGGTCCAGCGCAATCCGTGCGACGCCCACGGGCTGAGGAGGGGGAGCGCAGCCGCTCGTCAACACCAGCGCCGCCAGCAACGCCACGGCATCCAGCGCGACCGCACGGCGCATACTCCAGCCCATGCGCACGCAGTCTACTGCGTCTCGGCGAGCCGATGCAACGGGAGACGTCGAGCTGGCGCCCCTGCTTTCACTCCGTCTTCGCTGCGGCCAGGGTGAGAGCGCACCGGGCTGCACACCGGGCGCCAGCGCCCGCGGGCGCTGAGTCCACGGTGGTAGAATCCGCATCTATCGGCAAGGCCGGGCAGTGGTGTTCGTGGACTTCGATGACTGCCGCCCCGTCGTCCTCATGCCGTCCGCCGCATGCAGGGCGGCTCTGGAATCCCGATGAGAGCAGGCAAGTGACGGGGCGCTCCGAATCGTCGTCGGGTGGGATTCGGTCCTGGCGCATGCGCCGCGCCGTCGAGCCCGGGCTGCTGTTGATTCTCGCCATCTCCGTCGCGGGTACCGCGGCGGCCCTCTCGCTGGACGTCGTCGGCGTGCTGGGGAGCGTCAAGGGAGATGAAGCCACCTACGTGATGATGGCCCTGAGCGCCGCTCATGACGGCGACATGGTGTACGAGTCGACGGACTTGAGCCGATTCTATCGGCTGTATCAAGGCGGCCCGGAAGGTCTCTTTCTCAAGCGCGAGGCGGGGTCGGGGGCGTCCGGGCAACTCTTCTTCGCGAAGGCCTGGCTGCACGCCGTCGTGGCGGCGCCGTTCGTCCGGGTGCTCGGGCTCAACGGCCTGCTGGTGCTGAACGTCTGGCTGCTGGCCGGCGCGGCGGTGGCCGGATACCTCTTCGTTGCCGCGCGCTCGCCGGACGGTGTGGCGTGCGCGTTCTCGCTGGCGTTTCTCTGCGCGTCGATTACGCCGATCTACGTCGTCTGGCTGTCGCCGGAGATGCTCAACTTCGCGCTGGTCGTGTACGCGTACTTCTTCTGGCTCTACAAGGAGGTGGCGCCGCCGGCGCGCTCCCCCCAATCGCGGTGGCTGGCCGGTTCGCGGTCGGACCTGATCGCCGCCGTGCTGCTGGGGCTGGCGACTTTCTCCAAGCCGCCCAATCTGGCCCTGTTCGCCCCGCTGGTCGCGCTCTACTGGTGGCGGGGACGGTACGTTCCCGGTCTGCTGGTGGCGGGAGTCTTCGGGCTGGTGGCGGTCGGGGCGTTCGGCGTCAACACGCTCATGACCGGTGAATGGAACTACATGGGCGGCGACAGGCGGACGTTCTATGGCGGCGCGGGCGGATTTCCCTACGAACACGGCACGGCTTTCGACCAGGCCGGCATCCCGATGACGACCAACGAGGTGACGTTCGACGAGCCGCCGGACCGGATCGAGTCGTGGGTCGTGCTGTTGCGCAACGCCGGCTACTTCCTCGTGGGGAGGCACTTCGGATTCGTGCCGTTCTTCTTTCCGGCGGTGGTGGCCGTCGCGTGCATGCTGTGGCGGCGCCGTTCCATGGCCGCCTGGCACGTCCTGGTCCTCGGGGCTGCCTGCGGCATGGCCGCGGTCCTGCTGTTTCTTCTGCCGCATTCCTGGTCGGGCGGCGGAGGCCCCCTGGGGAATCGCTACTTCCTCAGCGCCTATGGCGTGTTTCTCTTTCTGGCGCCCGTGATGACCACCATGTGGCCCGCGGTGCTGGCCTGGACGGGCGGCTCGATCTTCGTGGCGCACATTCTGATCAACCCGTTCGTCTCGGCCCGCCAGACCTATGCGCCCACCCAACAGGGAGTTCTGAGACTGCTGCCGGTCGAGCTCACGATGGTAAGCGACCTGCCGGTCAATCTCATCCCGCCGCGGCGGGGCCTGCCGTACGGCGAGAAGCCCGAGATGTTCCTGTATCTGCTCGACGGCCACTCCACTCCTCCCGAGGAGTCCGCAATCTGGATCGAGGGCGGGGCGACGGCCGAAATCATCGTGCGCACTTTCGTGCCGGTGGAGGTCTTTGCGGTCCAACTGTCGTCGCACGTGCCGAACACGGTGGAAGTGTCCATCGGTGGCGCCACGGAGACGGTGCCGCCGCGGCGGGGCCTGCCGTACGGCGAGAAGCCCGAGATGTTCCTGTATCTGCTCGACGGCCACTCCACTCCTCCCGAGGAGTCCGCAATCTGGATCGAGGGCGGGGCGACGGCCGAAATCATCGTGCGCACTTTCGTGCCGGTGGAGGTCTTTGCGGTCCAACTGTCGTCGCACGTGCCGAACACGGTGGAAGTGTCCATCGGTGGCGCCACGGAGACGGTGCAGGTCGGGGGCGATCTGCCGGTCACGCTCCGCATCGAGCCACGGGCGGTCTACGCCCGCAACTCGTGGTTGCATCTGCTTTCCATCCGGACACGGGGCGGCTACGTTCCGCACCTGTCGGAGCCGGATTCCGACGACGAGAGGTATCTGGGTGTGCAGGTGCGCCTCGCGGCGAGAGCGGCGGGCGCACCCGAGGAATGACACCGGAACGAGGCGACTCACACCGTCTCCGTGCGGTGCGTATCGTATTCCTGTCCGATTGCCCGCAGATGTCCCTACTCACAGGCCGTCGGGCGGGGAACACCGGCGGGCGGCCAGACGTGGCGCCGAAGACCAATCGCCAATACGGTCATGCTCAACGCCTCGCCGGCTACGGTGGCCGCGGCGGCGCCGTGCATTCCGAAGCGGGGAATCAACACCAGGTTCAGTGCGACGTTGGCGACGCATCCCGTGACAGCCGTCCGCAGAAGCCAGGCGCCGGCGCCCGCCGAGAGCGCCACGGCATAGAGAGCGCAGAGCGGAAGGACGACCACGAAACCGATCGAGAGGAGTTGCAGCACCTGCCCCGCCGGCGCGTACGCTGGTCCGAACAGCAGGATGACCGCCCGTTCGCCAAGGAGGAAGCCCGCCGCCGCGGTTGCGGGCGCGAGCAGGCCACCGGCCAGCAACCCGCGACGCGCCAACCGACCGTGCGCGGCCCGGTCGGCCACGTAGTGGCGGGACAGCCTGGGAATCAGCACGGTCTGCAGAACCTGCCCGACGTTGGCCAGGCCTTCGTATATCCGATAGGCCGCGGCGTAGTGCCCTGTTGTCTCACCGTCATCCGGGAGGATCACGTACAGCATGATGGTGTCGGCGTAGCTGTACAGGTGGAGCACGACGATGAAGGCCCCGAAAGGCAGCGCCTGGCGCTGAAGCGCCAGCCAACGCGCCCGGTCGAACGCAGGGCGAAAGGACCCGATCTGGCCGGCAACCAGCGCCCAGGCCGCGATCAGCGAGATCACCCGAGCGCCGACGAAGGCGACCGTCAACCCGACCATTCCGCAGCCGTTCGCCAGGACTCCGATGCCGAGCACCAGCAACAGCGATCGGTCGATGACCACGACGAGGCCGTCCAGACCGAATCGCTCGATTCCCTGCAGCGCGTACCGAATCGTCAGCAGGTAGGATCGGAGAATCGCAGCGGCCCCAAGCAGATAGCACGCCAGCCGGACATCGGCCTCCGAACTCAACAGGTTGGCGGTAACCGCCAGTCCGATGCCTGCGCCGAGCGCCAGCGCCAGCTTCAACCCGAACATCTGGGCCAGCAGCGACTGCGCCGCCTTGCGGTCGCGCGCGACCTTCCGAGTGGTGATCTCCTTCAAGCCGAAGTCCATCACCGTCTCGAAGATCATCGCCAGCGCCAGGGCGAAGGAGAACTTGCCGTACTCCTGGTCTCCGAGCAGACGCCCGGCAACGACGAGCAGGACGGCGAGCAGCAGCGTGCTCATCCCCGCGATGCTTGCGCGTGCGGCGTGGCCGATGAGGCCCGTCCCTCGATTCATCCCCGCCACCCTCCGCGCCCGCCTGGGGCCTGCGCTGCTACCCTCCCCCGGCATCCAGGATCGCGGTGGGTTTGAACAGCTCCCGCAGCCACGGCAGATCGATGTTGAGGGCCAGCAGGCCGACAAGCACGCAGACGACGATGAACGCCATGAAGTAGGGCTCCCGATAGAGCTGTTCCGGATCTCGGGTCGGGCTGTCGCTCCGGAATCCCAGGTGGATGTACCAGGCGATCAGTCCCGCAACGAAGGGCACGATGAGCAGCAACTCGATCCGGTAGCGGATCAGGAAGATCCCGAGGAACAGCCCGAACGCCACGGCACAGAAGATCGCCAGCACGAGCAGGCGCTCTTCCGTGTAGCCGCGAAACGACGCGCGGTAGGCGGCGCGCTCGCGGTCGTCGAGGTGCCGGTACTCCGCGAAGCGTTTCACCGCCATGAAGAAGCCGCCGAGCATCCAGAACGCCAGGGTAATCGACAAGGGCACCGCCAGCGTCGTCCCGGTCGCATACCAGCCCATGGCGAGCCGCAGAGGGTTGTTGACCGCCTCGACCAGCACGTCGAGGTAGGTTCGGTCCTTGGCCCGGATCGGCCGGACGTTGTATACGAGGCTCATCAGCCACAGGGCCACGATCGCGAGCAGAAACCGTCCCCCGATCAAGGTGGCCATGCCGAACCCTGCGGCGGCGAGGGCCACCCACTCGGCATAGGCGATCGGCAGGCGCACTGTCCCGGAAGGGATCGGCCGGTTGCACTTGACCGGATGTCTCGCGTCGGACGGCGCGTCCAGAATGTCGTTGAGCACGTAGTAGCTCGACGCGACGAGGCAGGCGGCCACCAACGCCAGCGGCATCCGCCAGGCGAGCGCCGGGTTGCCGAACCCGGCCGTCGCGTTCAGCACCAGCAGGCTTCCCGGCAGCATGAAGACGTTCTTGAACCAGTGGTCGGGTCGCGCCACCTGTACGTACGGCCGGACGGCGGCAGCCAAGCGGTCCCGGACCACGCCGGCCGACGTTTGCGGCGGGTGGGGCGACCATGTCGACGGTCGAGAGCGTTCGGTGGTCACATCTCCGGATTCGTCTTCAGGAGGCGGCTGACGTTACCGGCAGGAGGCGGCGCGAAGCTGTCCTGCCGCGTGGCGAGGTACTTCCGGTGAGACCCGGGCGCGCATGTTGGAACGTCAGGCAGAGAGCAGCCCCGCGATCAACGCAACGATGTCGAGGAAGTACACCGTACACAGCGCGACAACGTTCCCCGTGAACCACGCGGGCAACCCGCGCCCGGCGGGCGTCGTATGCGCGCGCAACCATTCGCAGCCCTGCGCGAAGCACCACGCGAAGCCCAGAATACAGGGAAACATGTAGATCGTCTTCATGATGCCGAAATCGCGCATGGTGAGCGCATAGACAATCGAAAAACCGAGAGACCCGAACGCCGCGACGGTCAACAGGAGCGCTCCGGCGGTCGGAACCGCCGGCGCACGGTCCGCCAGCACCATGAGGCTCCGACGGCCCTCGCGCACGAGACCGATCAGCAACACGGCGGTCGGGACGACCCCGAGAACGAGCGCCGCCCGGCCGATCCAGAGAACGATTGCGCTGTCGGATTGCCAGGTCGGCGGCCAACTGTCGAAGTGCACGAAATGCAACCGCCCGTACAACTGCGACCACAACGATGTCTGGTGCAGCGGATAGCCGCTCGCGTCGTAGTTCGACGGATCGTCGAGGTCGTGCAGCGTCCGGTTCACCAGCGACGGCTCCCGCAGCATGTCGCCGAGACGAAACGTCATGATGCCGCTCGCGACCGATCGGATGCCGGGCCGGTACGCGGTCGTCTCCTCGAAGAAGTGCGGCAGCGGCGGCGCCTTCATGTTCTGCGCGAACGGCGATCCCGCGTCCCGATAGTTGTCGAGGTACGGACCGAACGCCGCCGCGGAGGAGATGACCACGCCGACGAACAGCAGTGCAGCGGTTGCAAGCCGCCCCCGCGGCCACGCGTTGTGGCTGGTGCGCCGGACCGCCACCGCCGCGAAAACGCACGCGAGGGCCAGCAGCACCACGAGTCCATTCCCCTTGGACAGCACCGCGAGTGCCGCGAATCCGCTCATCCCGAACAGCGCCCGCCAGGACATGGCGTCGAAGAATCGAACTCCCCAGAACAGCGACAGCGTGCCGAAGAGAATGACGAACATGTCGTTGGTCGCCTGGCTGCCGATGCCGACGAGTCGCGGATTCAGCACCAGGAAGCCGAACGTCATCAGCACGGTGGGGGCCGGGAGGCGCGAGCGCCTCAGCCAGCTCCGTGCGACGAGAAGCAACGCGATGGCTGCCGCGCAGTTGACCAGGTTGGCGATGCGGATCTGGACGTCTCCGCCCTCGGGGATCCACGGGGCCGCCAACCGCAGCAGCCATGCCACCGTCCAGTGATAGAGCTTGGGCTGATAGCCCTGCCAGTCGTCCTTCAGGCCCGGCACCCGGTCTTCGAAGGCGATCGTGCGGATGATCGACATGTGATCGTCGTTCGCCTGCTGGTTGACGAATGACAGAATCAGCCGGAGGGCACAGCCCGTCACGAACACCGCCGCCACGAGCCTGTGACCGCCCGCGCTGACCGGTGAGGCCGGCGACACCCAGCGGGCGGCGGTTCCCGCCAGCGCCGGGCCCGCCCGACGTGGGTCGGCGAACAGGGAGGAGAGCGTGGCGTGCGGAGACCGCAGGAACGCCGGCAGCCATAGCCACCCGAGTATCGCCGTCGTCAACGCAAGCATCGCCAGGGTCGCGAACAGTACGACCAGGCCGTTCAGTATTTCGGCGAGCCAGTCGGGTCCCCTGGCATACGGTCCGCGCGGAGCGTCGGTTTCGAAACCAGACCCGGTCCGGTCTACCGCGTCGGTGACTTCGATGGCGGAGTCCTGAACCAGCGCGCGGACGTTTGCCTGCGAGATGTCCGCCAGGTAGTACCGCCAGGTCCGCCCTCCCAGCGGGTTGCCCCGGGTGAGAGTGTACGCGGCTTCGCGTTCGCTCCTCGTCACCGTGTCCACTTCGGGAGCCCAGCGGACGTGGATGAGCGCCGATCGGTCGCCGAAGACCAGGCGGCGAGCCTGAAGGATCCCGGACCCCGCGAGGGCAAGCACCAGGCAACCGACCAGGATGCGGCGCGTACGTTCCCGCGGTCCCTCACCGACCATGCGCAGCAGAATACCAGACGCAAAGTGGAGCTTTCCCGGTCCACTTCCCCGTGCGTCAAGGGTCGGGTTGCCGATCCGTCCATACGCCGGGAAGTGCGGTCGTTGCCCCGGGTGCGGTCCGGCGGAGAGGCGGCGTTGACCGGTACTTGCCCTTGCTGCGACAATTCGGCGCTTGGCTGCAGAGCAGGTGGCTGCCGTCCGCGACCCTGGCGCCCGAATGCGACGCGGCGTCGATCCGGGACTGCTGGCGATAGGCTTTCTGCTGCTGGCAGGGGCCTGCACGGCGCTGACTGTCGACGTCGCGCGGACCGCGTACGGGGTAAAGGGCGACGAGGCCACCTACGTCGCGATGGCGCTCAGCGTGGCCTACGACGGTGACCTGGTCTACGAGTCGCGCGACATAGCCCGCCTGCACGAGGTCTACGAGGGCGGGCCTTCCGGCATCTTCCTGAAGCGCGGCGGCGGCGTCCGCGATCTCCGCGATCGCCTCTATTTCGGGAAGGCGTACATCTATTCCTTCGTGGCCGCACCGTTCGTTCGCATCGCGGGTCTCAACGGCATGCTGCTGCTTCACGTGGTGCTGCTCGCGGGCATGGTTCTGGCGGCCTATTGCTTCCTGGCGGCCCGTTCGCCGCGCGCGGTGGCGATCTTCTCGGCGCTGGCCTTCTTCGGCGTCTCGATCGTGCCGCTGCACGCGGTGTTCCTGGGCTCCGAGATATTCAACGCCGCCTGCGTGACGTTCGCGTACTTCTGCTGGTGCTACAAGGAGGTCGCACCGCCGCGGCCGGACCGGTGGACAGCCTGGTTGTGGAGGCCCGAATCGGACGTAGTCGCCGCCGTCCTGCTGGGGCTGGCCACCTTCTCGAAGCCTTCGCACGCCCTGCTCGTCGGGCCCTGCGTGCTGCTGGCGGCGGGACGGTGGCGCCTGCGCCACAGCGCGCGCATCGCCGCCGTGTTCGTGGTCGTCGTCGCCGCCGGCTTCGCGACCAATGCAGTCATCAGCGGAGAGCTGAACTACCAGGGGGGAGACCGCAAGATCTTCTACGGAGCGTATCCGTTCGAGCATCCGGGAGCCACTTTCGACAACCGCGGTACCTCGATGACGACCAACGATGTGGACGAGGAGGCCTGGCGCGTCGGCTTCCTGGCGCTGATGCCGAGGAACCTCGGGTATTTCCTGGTCGGCCGCCACTTCGGCCTGCTGCCGTTCTTCTTTCCCGGCGTGGTGGCGATCGCGCTGTTCCTCACGGCGCGGCGAGAGCGTCGTCCGTGGCAGTGGAGCACACTCTGTGTCGTGGCGCTCAGCGTCGTCGTGCTCAGCGGGACCATGCCGTACACCTGGTCGGGCGGGGGCGGACCGGCGGGCAACCGCTACTTTGTCAGCATCTATCCGGCGCTGCTGTTCCTGATGCCGCCGCTGGCGTCTTCCATTCCCGCGATCGTCGCGTGGGCGGGCGGCGCGGTCTTCACCGCGCACATTCTCGTGAATCCTTTCGTCGCGGCCAGGCATCCGTACCTGAGTCCCGAGCGCGGATTGCTCCGCGCGCTTCCGGTCGAGTTGACGATGGTCGACGATTTGCCCATTGCCCTGCACCCGTCCCGTCATCGCGTAGCATACGGTTCGGATCCCGAACTGCTGCTTTCCATGCTCGACCGCAACGTGCATCGCTCGGGCGCGCTCGACTTGTGGGTGGCCGGAAGCAGCCGTACGGATATCGCCCTCAGAAGCGGGCGTTGCCTGTTGTCGATGGAGGTAACGCTCCGCTCGCCGGTCGCGAACCAGGTTACCGTGCGTTTCGGAGGCGACGAAGCGACGACCGACCTGCGGCCCGGGGTGGAGGCGCGTGTTCTGCTGGAGCCCTCCGGCGTCCTCGTGCGAGGCCTTTGGAGCTATCTGTTGTCGGTTCGAACGAGCACGGGGTTCATTCCAAGCCTCCTTGCCCCGGGCTCACGTGACGACCGCTTCCTCGGCGCGCTCATCGCCCTGACGCCGCACGTCGAAGGCGGCTGCGCTGCGGGTTGAGGCGCACCAGCAACTGGTTCCTGCAGAATCCGATCACCCCGATCGGATCGCCGTAGGGCAACGGTGAGTCGACGCCGTTTCTGAGCAGGCGTTTGAGGCCGGCGGCCGGTCGCGATCTTTCTATCGTGCCATCGATCACGAAACCGTAGCTTCCCGTGCGCCCGGCGTCGAAGCGCAGCGGAAAGGGGTCGCTGCCCGGAAGGATTCGAATGCCGCGTGATTCCGCCACCCGAAAGGGGCGCGGCCGAGGTCCAAGGCGCGTGCGGCCGCCGTTGTCGCCAAGAAAGATCCGGGTCGGTTCGGCAGCCTTCACGAATTCGTCAATCAGGTCGCCGCGCCGCAACCACCACTTCCCGAAGGCCCAGGGAAGCACCACGATGGCGTCCAGGCCGCGCGCAGCAGCGACGGCCGATCGAAGCGGCCGGCCGTCGTCGGGGCTGGCGTCGCAGCAGAGCGCGAGGACCTCCAGACCCTCGGCGGTGATGACCTGCCGTCCGGCGACCAGCAGCAGCCCCGCGCCGGTGTCGCGCCGGGCCACCAGGCTTTCCGCCTCCCCGGTTGCTTGAATGGTCCAGGCGCCGCCGGCGGTCTGTCCGGCCGTGTCGCGAAAGCGCCGGAAGTAGTGCATGCCCGCGGATTCGGCGAGCAGCAGCCAACCTGCGTATTCGGCGTTCGACGCATGGGCGCCTGCGGCGCGGCGAAAGTTGGCGAGCGCGCTGTCGAAGAACCGATCCCGATCGAAGTTCGGGTAGTAGTGAACGTGGCCGTCGATCAGAAACGGCCCACTGAGTACGTCGCCGCCGGGTTCTCGCCGCCGCCCTGCCTCGCTGGCGGCGGCGGGGTCGGCTCGCGGGAACCGCCGGTCGGTGATCATGTCTCTACCTGCGCCGGCGGGGGAAAGGCGCGTCACTGCGGCGGCGGTTCGACGAGCGCGTCAGGGCGACACCGGCGGTCGCCGCCGCGCCGTGCATCGCAGTCGGGTCGAGCCTCGGCGCGAAGCGCATGGTTCTGGTTCAGCGTCGTTTGGGTCAGCACCGTCCCTTGCGGCGCCGATTCCTGGTCGGAAAGGAAGCTCAGATTCACCCCGGCAAGGCCGCGGGGCGCCGGTTTGCCTCGAGACTCGTGCATTATCCGATAGAGCCGTTCCATCTTTCGCACGAAGGTGGTGATGTCGTAGCGGGCGCCGGTAAGGCGGGCGGCGCAGGCGAGTTCGTCGCGTCGGCCCGGATTGTCGAGCAGCGCCACTACGGCCCGAGCGATGGCCCCGGCATCGCGTTTCGGGACGACGACGGAATCGCGGCCATCTTGCAGGATGTCGGTGAGACCGTCGGCGTCGCTCGCGACGATCGGGCGCCCGGCCGCGAGCGCCTCGAAGGCGGTCAGCGGAGTTCCTTCCCAGAGCGATGGGAAAACGACCAGATCGAATGCCGCGAGCGCCCCGGCCACGTTGCGGGTGAAGCCGGTGAAATGGACGCGTTCCGCGACACCGAGCCGCCGGGCCCGCCGTCTGAGGTCGCCGAGCAGTTCTCCCTCTCCCACGATGCAGAAGTGAACGTCCGGATCGCGGTCCAGCACGAGCCTGGCCGCCTCGACGAGGTACCGGTTGCCTTTCGACGGCATCAGTCTGGTGACCGTGCCGACCACCGGGCCGGTGGCCGGCAAGCCCAGCGACGACCGCATCGCCCGCACCTCCTCCGGTGTCCGAGCTCTGCAGAAATCCTCCAGCGGGGCGCCGAGGTAGACGATTCTCGTCCGGTTGCGCGGAACCTGCCGCGCCCCGATGACGAATTCGGCCGTCGAGCGCGACACGGCGATCGCCAGGTCCGTGTAGGGTGCGAGCAGCCGGTCGGCCACCTTCTGGAACCACGGGGTTCCCGTCAGGTTCGCGTGCTCGTGCAGCACGGTGGGGATGCCGCGTCGTGCGGCAGCCAGCCGTCCGAAGGTCGTTGCGCCGTATCCGTGCATATGGATTACGTCGGTCTTGCGCCGGTCGAGCTCCGACAGAAGCGAGGGGAGGGTCAGCGGATCGAACTTCGATCGCGAGAGGTACGTGACGTCGATGCCGTAGTCCTCCAGGCGTTCCTGCGACGTATCGGGCGAGCGCAGGCTGACGAGGCTCACGTTGAATCGCTCGGGGTCGAAGCGCGGGATCATCCAGGTGAACAATCGCTTGACGCCGTGCATCCGTGAGCCGGGCCAACCGAGGTGATCGCAGACCTGAACGATGTTGATCGGACGCGGGGTTGCGGTCATCTTCCTTGCGACGGGCGGTCCGGTACGCCGGGAGCCCTCGTCGGGGTGGAACCGGGCTCCGACAAGAATATCGCATACGACAGGCGCCGGCGCGTCTCGGTGCGGGCGGAGTCAAGCCGGCGAGTCGTTTCGCCGGTCGCGAATGACCCGGGCCGGCACGCCGGCCGCGACGGCGAATGGCGGAATCCGGTTGCGTACAACGGCGCCGGCCCCGACGATTGCATCGCGTCCGATGGTCACGCCGTCGGCGACGACGACATGCGCGCCCAGCCAGGCGTTGTCCTCTACTTCGATCCCCCGGGCAACGCGTTCCTGATGGAGCACGGGGATGTCGGTGCGATCATGGGCGTGGTCTCCGCCGACCAGGTAGGTGTACGCGGCCAACAGCGTGTGCTTGCCGAGTCGGACGCGGGCGCCGGAGAAGATCTCGCAGTTGAAGCCGATGTTGGCATGGTCGCCGATCTCGATATCGCCGTTCTTGCAACTGAGTATCGTCCCGCGGCCGATGAAGACCCCGGCGCCGATGTCTATGCCGCGGTTGTCGTCCCCCTTTGCGTCCAGGCAGCATCCGTCGTCGATCACGACGTTGTCACCGATGCGGATCTTGTGCGGATGGCGAAGCACCACGTTACAGCCGAAGGTGACGTTGCGCCCGGCGCGGCCGAGCAGGAGCGGGTACAGCCTGGAGCGCAGGAAGAGTCCGATCGCGCCGGGCAGGGCGCTGCACAGGGTCACGATGGCTTCATACCTGGCCAACGCCGCGACGCCGGGCCGGCCGACGACGAGCTGCGCGTAGCGGGCGGCCCTCGAGCGTCCGGGCCTGAACAGCTCCTGCTGGATCACGGTGATCCTGCGTCCGTCCGCGCCCGCGGGACGCTCGGGGGACCGGGAACTCGAATCGGTCAAGGTCGCCTCCTGTCTGCGAGCGCAGCTTATCAGTGCGGTGCCGGTTCTGGTGCTCCACCCGAACGAAGCCCGGGGGCTTCGACCCGGCTGGCGCGGTCAGCCGGCAGGCTCCGAGGCTCTTCACCGTTGCCCGGGCAGGCCTGCCTGTTTGCGGCGCCGCGCGGCCGCATGGTACATTCCGCGCAACCATGCAAAGACTCGCATTCGGGATCGGTCTGACCGCATTCAACACGCTTATGGTCGAGCTTCTCCTCACGCGCGTGTTCGACGTGATTCTGTATCCGAACATCGGCTACATGATCATCACAAGCGCCCTTTTCGCCTTTGGACTCGCTGGGATATATACCACCCTGCGGCCGTTGCCGGACGCCGCAGCGGTTCCAACCCGCCTGTGGTGGTTGTCGGTAGGAATGGCAGGGTCGCTGCTCGTCATTCGGCCCGCGCTCAACGCGATTCCCTTCCACTATGACGCGATCGCCGCGCAGCCGCTGTTTCAGTTCGCCTGCTTCCTGGCCGTGTACTTCTTGATAACCATGCCGTTTCTGCTGGCGGGCCTGATCTTCGCCCTCGTGTTCACGACGCACGCCAGACATATCCAGGTGCTGTACTTCTGGGATCTCGCGGGGGCGGCGATCGGTTCGGTGGCGCTGGTCCCCTTGCTGCTCCCGATCGGCCCGGGGGGAGGGTTGCTCGTTGCAGCGGGCGTGGCGCTGGCCGCCGCCGTCATGTTCGTCCCGTGGCGACCACGGAGCCTTGTGCCTGCCGCGCTGGCGGCCTTGCTCGTGGTGACCCCGTTCCTGCTACCGGGCTACCTCGTCTTCGTCGAGCACAAGGCCGATCGGGGGTTGCGGGACGCGCGCGCCCAGGGCCGATCGGAAGTCGTCAGGTGGGATCCCATCTCGAAAGTCGAGGTCATCGACATCGGACCGGTCAAGAACATCGTCTATGACGGCGGATCCCAGTCCAGCTTCATATATCCGTTCGACGGGCAATACCCGCGGCTGCGGCGCGAGCTCGGAATGGCGGCCGAAGAGAACGACGAGGGCGGGTTCCTGCGGAACTTCTGGCAAAGGGGCGTCCTCGCGTCGCACTGGATGCGGGAGGGGAGCGCGCGGCGGGTTCTTGTCATCGGCAGCGCCGCGGGTCAGGAGATACGGGCCGCCCTCGCCTTCGGCGCCGGCGACATAGATGCCGTCGAGCTGGTGGGAGAAGTCATCGATCTGGGACGGAACGAGTACAGCTTCTACAACGGACAGGTGCTGAACCACTTCCAGGTCAACGCGGTGCACGGCGAAGGGAGAGCGTTTCTTCGGGCGGCCGACCAGCCGTACGACATCATCCAGATCTTCAGCAACCACTCGACCTCGAGCGTTGCGGCCGGAGCCGGGGCGATGGACCCGACGTACCTGCTGACCGCGGACGCGTTCGAGGAGTATTTCGAAGGCCTGGGCGGTGACGGCATCCTGCACATAAACCACCATATCTATCCGCGTATAGTCACGACGGCGGCCCTGGGCTGGGCGCGGCTCGGCCGAACCGATTTCCGGCGGCACGTCGTCGTGGTCATGCGGTACCCGATCGAGATCGACTCGTTGCCCACGGTGCTGGTCAAAATGACCCCGTGGACGCAGTCGGAGATGCGCCGGCTCAGGGACCTGTACTCGCTCGAGCCGGGGCGGGAGGCGCACTATGAAATCGTGGAGGACCCGCTCGACCCCCGGGGCGGCTATCTGCCGCCGGAATTCTACTCCGGGGCCCTCCCGGCGGAGATCGTCGAGCAGGCCGGCTACCGGATCGTTCCGACCACCGATGATCGCCCGTACTTCAACTTCATTCGCCGGCGGCTGAGCGGGACTCCGGTCGACCGGCAGGGCTTCGTCCGCCCGGAGGTCGCATACCTGCTGAACAGCCAGGTCGAACGCGGGGGCGGGATTCCGATGGATGTGGTCCATCTCATCGTGACGGGCGTGGTTTCTCTGGTTTTCGCGTTCGTGTTCATCGGGGTGCCGCTCGCATTCTCGCGAGTGGGGCGCGAGCCATGGCGCGGGAAGGCAAGCACGCTGGTGTATTTCTCGTGTCTCGGAGCCGGATTCATCATCCTGGAGCTGACCTTCATTCAGAAGCTCTGGAAATTCATCGGGTACCCCCTGTACACGTACGCGATCGTGCTGTTCACGCTGTTGCTCGCGGCGGGGTTGGGCAGTCTGTCGTCGTCGCGCCTGCGGGTCCTGCCGACGGAACGTTGGCATCTGCCCTTCGTCGGGACGTTGCTGTACGGAGGGTTCTTCCTGCTCACGCACGAGTTCCTTTTCGATGCCGCCCTGGGGCTGCCGGTGTCGTTGCGGATGATGATTGCCGGTCTCTACCTTTTCCCAATCGGGTTCTTCATGGGGATGCCGTTCCCTCTGGGCGTGCTGTGTGTCGAGCGACGTTCACGGGCGGCGGTCGCGTGGGCCTGGGGCATGAACGGACTGTTCACGGTGGTCGGCGGGTTGGCCAGCGTGCTGTTGTCGATCTACGTTGGGTTCACCATCACCGAGGTGATCGCCCTGGGCCTCTACGGGATTGCGCTGCTCGCACTGTCGCGACTCGTGCCGTCGAAAGGCGGGGTTGCCGCCTGACCTCGCCCGGCAGCCTGGGACGATGGCGACCGCCTGGGGATCTGGCGGCCGTCGCAGGAGCTCGGTTGCGTGCTCGTGCACCGCGGACCCGACTCGGTTGCGCGAACCCCCGCGAGTCCTTCCGTCAGTCAGGGGCCCGGCGGGCGTGCAGGTCGAGCAGCACTCCGTGATGACCGGGCGGCGCGACCACGCGGACCGGCGGGTCGGCGGCCTCCCTGGCCGGAATTGCAAGTTCCTGCAACACCGCGCCCGTCGTGGCGTCCAGGAAGCGACCGGACATCGGGACGGGCAGTTGCAGAGCCACGAACGACTCCGATCCCGTGGGCTCCATGTAGCCGATGAAGCGCTGCGGCGACTGAAATCCGAAGGCGCGGCGCATTCCGCCCGCTGCCCTCAGCATGCTCGCTCCGGCAGAACCGTCGACGAAACGGAGCTGCGACCAGCGCGGCGCCGGCGTCAGTGCCGCCATCGCCCGAGCCTTCTCCGGTCGGACCCTGTACAGCCTCGTCGCTCCCTCCACGGCCTCCAGCGCGAGGTCCCGTCGCCCTTCCAGCCGCATCAGACTCCGAAGCGCGTGCATCGGGTCGGGAAACGCATCCAGGTGCACGACGACGTACCCGACGCCGATGTCCTGAAGCCACGCCACCGCCGGTACGGACGGGAACTGCCGCGCCACGTGAACGGTCTCGTCGAAATCCGGCGGGGCGAAACCGCCGAAGCCGTTCACGAGCGGGCGCCAATGCGCCGTGGAGGCCAGCAGGTACCGGGCGTTCCGGTGAAACTCGCGGAACCCGTAGATTGGAAGTTCGAGAACTGCGCCGGGCCAGGACGACGTCCCCAACCGACGGTGGATGCTTCCGGCGTAGTCGAGCCGGGAGTAAGCGAACGGCCCGTGGAAGCTCTCCACCGTGGCCAGCCCGATCAGGGTGAACGTGACGAGGGTCCGCCGTCGCGCCGAAGCAGGCCATGTACATCCGCTCAGCCCGATGCCGGCCAACACCGCCGTCGCGAACACCATGAGGACTCCGAAACGATTGACCGCGCGGAGTCCCTGCAGCGGGGGGAAGGCTTCGTATGCCCATATATAGAACGGCGTGTGCGAGCCGAGGGACAGCAGGACGCCGATTCCTCCGACCGCCAGCAGCAACCGCCGCGTGCCGCACGGAGCCGCCCGCCGCCGGCGGCAGAGGGCAACACCGGCCAGTACGAGTGCGACGCAGCCGGGAAACAGCGCGCCGGGCGCCCGATGGTAGAATCCGCCGCTCCACGTTCTGTAGTGCACGTGCGCGGCCGACGCGAGATAGCTGCTCAGCGCCGTCGTTATCTCGGGCGTCTCGACGGCCGGCGGTCGGCGGTTGTCCGCGTCCAGATAGGGCCGCAACAAGACGAGCAGGATCGCAAGCGTGGCCGCCGCCGCCGCCCCGAGACGCACGAGCAGTCGGATTCCCTCACGTCCCAGAAACGCCGGTGCGCGCGCCACCGCGGCGGCCGCGAGCGCAAAGAACAGGAAGACCACGAGATACCCCGACGTCAGGGCCGCGCCTATCACGCAGAGCCCCAGCCACGCCGCATGTCGCGCCCGCCCGTACGCCAGCAGCCGCTGGAGCGCGACGAGAGCCAGCGGCAACCAGTACGCGTGCAGCGCCTGCACATGCGGGATGCGGGTGATGAACGGCGTGCTGAACGCGAACAGCGCACCCGACAGCAGACCGGCCCGCCAGTCGCCGGTCCAGACCCTGACGAGCCAGTACGTCGCTAGCGCCGTGAGCGTCAGTCCAGCCAGGACCAGGACATTGTGTGCGAGCAGCGCGGAACCGCCGAGCCAGTGAATCGGGGCGGCCATCAGGCCGGGGACGATGAGCGGCTCCGTGTAGGCGAGGGCGCCGCGGCGTGGATGGAACATGTTCGCGTCGAACAGGTGCAGCGGATCGCGGGGAATCTGATGCCCAATCCACGCCACGGCCCACGCGTTGAGCCACTCGTCGTCATTCAGGAACGACAGGTGCGCCGGCCCCGTCGCGAGGGACCACGTATGGATGGTCGCAAGGACGAGAAACAGGATGGCGGCCGGCAACCATCGGTTCGCTGCCGTCACCGCCGTCAGGACCATGGCCACCAGCCGGCCGGTCGGTAGTCGATTCCACGGCGGCTGTTCCACAGGAAGCCGGTGACGGCCAGTATTACTGCCGCCGTCACCCAGACGATGTTCGGAGGGTGTGACAGGTAGGTCTCGAAGTCCCAGAAGTAGAAGCTGGGAACGAAGTGGCGCAAGGCGACCGGGAAGAGCGAGTTCCGTTCCCACAGAAGCTCGGAGTACAACGGAAACAACGTGGAGGGCGCTGGGACCCACTGTATCGCCAGGGCTGCCTGGTACGCCATTCCCATCAGGACGATCGGCCGAACATGGCGTTCTACCGCGGCTCTCTCGTCCTTCAGCCAGATACCCAGTGGAACTATCCAGAGCCACATGGCCGACCAGGCGAAACGTCCGGCGGGTCCGCCTCCGCCGTACCAATTCAGCTCCATCGAGTTCGGGCCGATCAGGGACCCGTAGAGTAGCAGCCAGGGTACGGTCAGCGGGTGGCGCCGGCCAACCATGTGGCCGAGTCCGACGAGCCCCGCCAGAAGCAGCGGCTGCTGGAAGAACATGCCCTGGGCCTGGTCGAAGTGCAGTCCGAGAAAGACCCCCAGAACCCGCAGCGGATCGGTGCCCAGATCGGCGAGCCGGCGCCAACCCAGCACGCCGCCGAACGTCTGCAGGTGCCACCACATCAGCGAACCGCTCCCGGCCGCGAACAGCACCGAGAGCGCCAGGGCGGGCCGCCGTTGGTCGCGCCGGGCCCGCCAGGCTCCGACCGCCGCGAGCAGCACCGAGGTGGCGAAGTACTTCGTATGGAGCCAGGGGAGCAGTCCGGCGACCAGCCAGTAGCCTGCCCAGCCCGGCAACGTGCGCCGCGCCGGACTCCACACCCACGTCACCAGCGCCAGGACGATCGCGCCGCACTGCAGGTCCGGATAGATCTGGGAGCCGCCGAAGATCGCCGCCACACAGGCGGTGATGCCCAGGACGGCAAACCGTGCCGCGTGCGGGGAGATGCTGTCGCGCATCTGGCGCCAGCAGCCCATCGCCAGCAACGACAGCGCAATCGCAGAGAGAGCGACTCTGGCGCCGAGCACGCCGGCGAGCGACCATGGCGCGGCCAGCAGCACGCCGAGCCCTGGCGTGTGCATCGGTGACCAGCCCTTCGTCGTGGGCAGGGCATGCGCGTTCACCGGGCCGAAGACCTCTTGCGTCCTGGCGTCCCACCAGTAGTTGTTGCGCAGCTCGAGGTCGAGGTCGCGGGCGACGCTGACGGACATGATGACGTAGTGCGGTTCGTCACCACCGAAAGGCAATCGTCCGGACCGGGTCCACACGGTCGTCAGGGCGGCGCTCAGGAGGATGCAGCACAATGCCGCCGACCTCCAGCCGGATGCGACCCTGCCAAGGGGTCGCAGACTGCGGCCGAGCCTTCCCGTCAATTCTTCATTCCCGTGCACGTGTGCAGTCACGACCGTCGTTTGTGAGACGACTCGGGGGAGTATAGACTGTGCGATGATCATCGCATGGCCTACCAGAGCACTCTCGAAGCGCGGCTCGCCCGCAAGACGACCCGCGCGATCAAGGCCTTCGATCTCATCGAGGACGGTGATCGCGTGATGGTCGGCCTGTCGGGGGGCAAGGACAGTTGGGCGCTGATGCACCTGCTCGACGTGCTCCGCCGGCGCGCGCCGGTCGATTTCTCGCTCGTGGCCGTCAACGTCGATTCCGGCTACGCCGCCTACAAGCACGAGGTCATCGCCCGTACCTGTGAAGATCGCGGCTGGGAGTACCGCATCGAGCACACGTCGATCGGCGACATCATGGACGACGTGCTCGACGCCGACGCGACCCCGTGCTCGCTGTGCGCACGGCTGCGGCGGGGGGTGCTGTACCGTATCGCCGCCGAGGTGGGCGCGACGAAGATCGCGCTGGGGCACCACGCGGACGACTTCGTGGAGACGCTGCTGCTGAATCTGCTCTTCGCCGGGTCGCTGAAGGCGATGCCGGCGCGGCTGGTCTCGGACGACCGGAGGCACGTCGTCGTCCGGCCGCTGGTCTACGTGACGGAGGACGAAGCGCGCGCGTATACGCGTGAATGCAGTCTGGAAGTGATCGGTTGCTGCTGTCCGGTCTGCGGCGACCTCAGCCTGAAGCGGCAGCGGATCAAACGCTGGCTGCTGGACCTCGAGCGCGAGCATCCGGGTGTGAAGAGCTCGATGCTGAAGGCCCTCGGCAACGTCGCTCCACGGCATCTGCTGGATACACGTCTGAATCCTCCCGGCGAGTTGCGTGCTGCAGGCCACATCCCGTGCGAGCTGCCCGAGCCGGTTTCGGAGGGCGCCGCGCCGTCGTGATGGGCGACCTTGCGGTTGCCCGGATTCGCCGCCTTGGCCTCGAACGCAGATCAGCGCCATGCGGGCCGTAGTGCAGCGTGTGCGGCGCGCCTCGGTGACCGTCGACCGGCGGGTAGTTGGCGCGATGGCCGGGGGGCTCCTCGTCCTGCTCGGCGTCGGCCGGGAGGACACGGACGACGACGTGACGTACGTTGCGAACAAGATCAGGGATCTGCGCCTGTTTACCGACACGGCAGGAAAGATGAATCTCTCGGTTGCCGAGGTCGGCGGCGCCGTGCTCGTCGTATCGCAGTTTACGCTTCTGGGTGACTGTCGCCGCGGCCGGCGGCCTTCGTACAGCGAGGCGGCTGCCCCGGAGCGGGCGCGCGCTCTGTACGAGGCCGTCGTCGAGCGGCTCCGTCAGAATGGCCTGTCCGTGCAGACCGGCGAGTTCCGGGCGATGATGGACGTCGAGCTGGTCAACGACGGTCCCGTGACCGTCCTGCTCGACAGTCGGCGCGCGTTCTGAGCGCCCTCACGGTCAGGCCGTGCGCGGGGCGGCACTACAGGCATGGAGCGAACGCTGCGGATAGCTCGATGCGCCGGTGCGGTCGGCTTCATCGTCGCCCGCTGGCTGCTCGGCGTCTGCAACGTAGCGGTTCTGTGCGGGTGGCTGGCCGTCGCGAGCGCGTTGTTCGCGGCTGTCTACGCGGCGGCGTTGCTGAATTCCCCGGCGGGGTTCGGGGCGCCGGTTCTGGGTCCGCGCGGCGCTCGCCTGCTGGCTCTGACCTGCGCACTGCATCTCGTGACCGCCGGTCTCGATGTCCTGGCGCCGGAGCGGTTCGCCTGGCGCATGCAACTCGCCGATGCAGTGGACCTGCTCGCATGGGCATGGGTCCTGTACGCGGCGCCGGCGTCGGCCCGGCGGTTTCTGGGTGGGGAATCCAGCCGGTCCCCTGCGAGTCCCCTACGGCCGCGCCACGCAGTCATCTCGGCGTTCGTCGTCTTCGTGCTCCTGCTCCAGTTGTCCGCGTTGTTCAGGGATCGTCCCACCCTGTGGCCTTTCATCGACTATCCGTTGTACAGCGCCGCCCAGACCACGGCGGTCCGGGCCGTTCACCACAGGCTCTACGGGTTGCCCGCGGACGGGCCGCCGACCTACCTGGAGATCACCGCGGAGGCGCTCGGGATGAGCTGGTTCGTGTACCACACCGAGCTGATTCCAGGGTTGTTCGACCGGCCGGGTTCGGTCCCGCCGCAGTTCCGGCGCGCGTTGGCGAATGCCGATCTGCCGCCGTTCGAGCGCATCGAAGCGGAACGAACGACCTACGTGCTCGAGGCGGGGCGCATCGTCGCGTTCCCCGAGCGTCGGCCGTTGGCGGTCGAATCGATCGCCGTCGAGCCCGGTGCCACGTGGGAGGAAGGGGCTGCTGTCGGGCCTGCGGCCGGTACGGGTCCGCGATGAGCAGCCACGCATCGCGGGCTTCGTTCACGTTCCTGGGAGACAGGTGGACCCGATTCTGGTTCCCTGTCACGACCGCGGTGCCGCTCGCCGTCTGTCGTCTGGCGCTCGTGCCGGCGTGGCTGTTGATCTTCGCGAGTTCGCCGGACGACTACGCGGTCGCGCTGACCTACGATCCGGCGCGCATAGACCAGGCGCTGATCCGCGGCATCCTGGTGCTCGTCCCGGTCGAGGTCTTCCACACGGAGTCGTTTCTGCGCGGCGTCTGGTCGGCGGCGACGGCGGCGGGGGTTCTGGCCGCGGTGGGCTTCTTCACCCGCACCGCACTGCTGACGCTCGGGCTGGGCTATTGCATCCTGATCGCCCACCTCTACTCGTATGGCGAGCTGCATCATCCGGAGGCGTTGTACTGCATTGCGCTCGTACTGCTGGGCCTGTCGCCCTCCGGTCGCTGTTATTCGGTCGATTCGTGGTTGGGGAGGCGTTCGCGTCACCCCGAACGGTGGGGGCCGCACGCGCGAATGGACAACGCGACGTGGGCCCTGCGGCTGATTCAGTGCCTGCTGGCCGTCGCCTATTTTTCGTCCGGCAGCGCGAAGCTGCTCGACGGCGGATTGGCCTGGATGAACGGCGCGACGCTGCAGCAGATGGTCCTGACCGACTACGTCCGCCACGGCATGCCGGCCGGGCTGTGGCTGGCGCGGACCTTCTGGCTGTGCGTTGCCGGGTCCGTGGTGACCGTAGCGGTGGAAGTCTTCTTCTTCGTGGCCGTGTTCGTCACAGGGGCGCGCAAGTATTTGCTCACTGCAGGGGCGGCGCTCCATGTGGGAATCTACCTGACGATGGCCGCTCCGTTCTTCACGTGGATCGTGCTGTACTCGTCGTTCCTCGACGTCGAGGCGCTTCGCCAGCGGTTCGTCGGGAGCGAAAGGGGCCTCGCGAATCCGGGCGAGCGGCCCTCACCGCGACTGCCCGACGGAACGCGCAGGTAGACCGTGGTGGACGAAGCGCAGCGTCCGTCGCCGAACTCCCTGTTGCGGTTGGCGCTGGCCGGCGAGCTGTTGCTGGTCCTGCTGGCCCTGGGCTGGGCGCGCTACCGCTGCCTTCCGCTGATCGTGGCCGCCGGTCCGTGGCCCCGTGACCTGGCCGCGGGCGTGGCCGCCGCCGCCGCCCTTGCCGTCGTCAACCACGGCCTGTTGTGCCGCGCGCCGGCGTTGCGGCCGGTGCGCGCCATCCGCCGCGTGTACCACGACCTGCTGAGGCCCGCCTTCGCCGGCATCGGCGCGCGGGAGGTGGTGGTGATATCGCTCGCCGCCGGTATCGGCGAAGAGTTGCTGTTCCGCGGCGTGCTGCAGCCGGAGATCGGGTTGATCCCGGCGAGTCTGGTCTTCGGCGTGCTGCACACGGGTGGGCGCGGGACGCTCGCCTTCGGTTGCTGGGTGGCGTTGATGGGCGCGGCGCTCGGATGGTTGGCGGCGGCGACCGGCGGGCTGCTGGCGCCGATCGTCGCGCACGCGCTCTACGATGCCATGGCGCTCGCCTATATCCGACGCGGACGCGATTGCTAGAATCACCGGATGCGTCTTCGACCGACCGTCCAGGCGGGCGTGCTGCTCGCCTTTCTCTCCTGCACGGCACCGGCCGCCGCACAGCAGCGACCGCTCGTGACCGAGGATCCGGAGTCCGTCGGCAGCGGCCTGGTGCTGGTCGAGGCCGGGTTCGACTACCAGAAGGATCAGCACTTTCCCGTGTCGGGTTTGACCGGCCACCTGCGCAGCGTCCCCCGGTTCGGCGTCAGCATCGGGGTGAGCTCGATCGCCGAGGTGCAGATCGACAACGTGTCCTACGACACGCTCAGCATCACCGGCCGGGCGGAGGCGCCGCTCTCCCACCTGCTGCGCGTCAGCGGCGACCGCACGTCGAGCTGGTCCGATACGGTCGTCGGCGCCAAGACGCGGCTGCTGTCCGAGGGCGGCAGGCGTCCGGGGATCGCGCTCCGATTCGCCACCAAGCTGCCGAACGCCGGCAACGAGGAGGGTATCGGGCTCGATACGATGGATTTCTACAACTCGCTGCTGGTCGGCAAGACGATCCGGTCGCTCCGGGTCGTGGGGAACGTCGGGCTCGGGATCCTGAGCGACCCGACCCGCGGAGACCGCCAGAACGACGTGCTGACCTACGGGATCTCCTTCGCCCGGGCGTTCGCGGAAGGCGCGGAGATCGTCGGCGAGGTGAACGGCCGTGCCAATACGCGCCCGGGCACGCCTCCCCCGGGGACCGACAGCTCCGGCTACGCCCGTTTCGGCGCGCGCTTCACGCGCGGCCTGGTCCGGGTGGACGCGGCGTTGGTGGCCGGCCTGACGGCGCACGACGCGGGACTTGGCGTGACCACGGGGCTGACGTGGGTCTTCCGCGCGCTGGAGCTGCCGTGAGCGGACGGCGGCCTGGTGCGCCGGTCGGATTCGCGAAGGCGCACGCCTACGGCAACGACTTTCTCTTCGTCGCGGAAAACGAGGTCGGCGGAGCGGCGCTCGACGACCTGGCGCGAGCCATCTGCCGGCGGCAGCACGGGGTCGGGGCGGACGGCCTGATCGTCTATCGTCGGGCGCGTGCCGGCGCGACGATGCGGCTCTTCAACGCCGACGGGAGTCCTGCAGAAGTGTCCGGCAACGGCGTGCGCTGCCTGGGTGCGCTGCTGGTCGAGTCGGCTGCCGGGGAGACGGACGGCGCAACCGCGGACTCCATCGAGATCGAGACGGCGGGCGGCCTCAAGACCCTGGCGCTGCTGCGCGCCGAGCACCCGCGCTATACCTTCCGCGCCGGCATGGGGCGGCCACGCGGGTTGCGCGAGGAAGAGCTGGCGGTCGGCGGCGAGCGGGTGCGCGTCGTCGTGCTGTCGGTCGGCAACCCGCAGTGCGTGGTCCTGTCGCCTTCGATGGACGAGGTCGAGAGCCGCTTTCGCCGTCTGGGGCGGCTGCTGGCGACGCACGACCGGTTTCCCGAGGGGACCAACGTGGAGTTCGCGACGGTGGAGCGTCCGGACCGGATTCGGATCCGCATCTGGGAGCGGGGCGTCGGGCCGACGCTCGCCTCGGGCACCGGGGCGTGCGCGGCGGCGGTGGCGGCGGCCAGCTACGGCGGCGCGGCCCGGAGCGCGGAGGTCGTATCGCCGGGCGGTGCGCAGCGCGTCGATTGGACGGAGGAGGAGATCCGGCTCACCGGATGGGCCGACATCGTCGCGCGCGGGCGGTGGGTCCCGCCGCTTCGGCCAACGGGGGTGTAGTACGATCGGACGAAATGCGGCACGCGGATTGTATGTGCTTGCCGCGTGAGCGTAAGACAACTGGCTCTGCACGATCGGCCGCGCGAGAAGCTGAGGCGCCTGGGCCCGGCCGGGCTCGGCGACAACGAGTTGCTCGCCGCGGTTCTCGGTCACGGATCCCAGAACGAGAGCGCGCTCGACATCGCGAACCGGGTCCTCTTGCACGCCGGGGGGGTACACGGGTTGACACGCGCGCTCGAGGGGCACCTGCAGGGGGTTGCCGGCGTCGGACCGGCGATGTCCGCCCGGATCATGGCCGCGATCGAGCTGGGCCGCCGCACCCTCGCGTTGCCGGACGCCCGGACGAGGCTGGGCGGGCCCCGCGACGTGGCGCGCTACCTGCTGCCGCGGTACGGCGCGCGGTCGGTGGAGCAGTTCGGCGTGGTGCAGCTCGACGCCCGGCAGCGCGTGCTGTTGACGGCGCTGCTGTCGGTCGGGACCCTGGACGAGACGCTGGCGCATCCGCGCGAGGTGTTCCGGATGGCGACGGCCGGCGGGGCGGCGTCCATCGTGGTGTTTCACAACCATCCGTCGGGGGATCCCACGCCGAGCGAGGACGACGTGGCCCTGACGGCGCGCCTGGTGGAGGCCGGGGCCATCATGGGCATCGACGTGCTGGATCACATGGTGCTGGCGGATGCCTGCTACTACAGCTTCAAGGAGCACGGCCGCCTGTAGCCGGCCGGCGCGCGGCGCCGGACGCTGATTGCCGGGGAGAGCGGCGCCCGGGGCGATGTCCAGAATCCTCTACCTAGACTGCTTCTCCGGAGCGTCCGGCGACATGATCGCCGGCGCGCTCCTCGACGCGGGTGTGCCGTTCGACGTGCTGCAGAAGGTTGTCGACTCGCTCGGTCTCGACGGCGTCGGCGTAAGCAGCGCACGCGTCGACCGGAGCGGAATCGGAGCGGCCAGGTTCCGTGTGACGGTCGACGGCGAGGCGGCCGACGCCGGCGCTGAGGCTCACGCGCACGACCACGACCACTCGCACGGCCACGACCACTCGCACGGCCACGACCACTCGCACGGCCACGACCACGACCATGCGCACGACCACGGCCGGCAGCACGCGCACGGGCACGGGGGCCATCACCACCGGGGCCTGACGGAGATCTCCGGCATCGTCGACCGGTCGTCGCTGTCGCCGGCGGGCAGGGAGCGCGCGTCGCGGCTCTTCCGCCGCCTGGCCGAGGTGGAGGCGGGCATCCACCAGGTGCCGGTCGAGACGGTGCACCTGCACGAGGTGGGAGCGGTCGATTCCATCGTGGACGTGGTGGCCGCGGTCGAGGCCCTGGAGTGGCTCGCTCCCGACCGCGTCGTCGCGTCGCCCCTCAATGTCGGCTCGGGCACGGTGACGTGCGCGCACGGCGAGCTGCCGGTCCCGGCGCCGGCGACGGCCGAGCTCCTGCTGGGAGTCCCGACCTACGCGCAGGGGCCGCCGGCCGAGCTGGTCACGCCGACCGGCGCGCTCCTCGTGACGGAGTACGCCGGCGCCTACGGTCCGGCGCCGCCGATGCGCGTCGAGCGGATCGGCTACGGCGCGGGCGACCGGAATCCGGCGGGCCGCCCCAACGTGCTGCGCGCGCTCGTGGGGGAGGGAACCGGGACCGGCGCGTTCGAGCGCGTCGTCATCCTCGAGTGCCAGATCGACGACATGAATCCCCAGCTCTACGGCGTGCTGATGGATCGGCTGGCCGCCGCCGGCGCGCTCGACGTCTTCTACGCGCCGATCCAGATGAAGAAGAACCGGCCGGGTACGCTCGTCACCGTGGTGGCGCCGCCGGGACGGCGCGAGGCGCTGTCGGACGTCCTGTTCCGCGAGTCCACCACCATCGGCCTGCGGGTGACCGAGACGGACCGCGAGCGACTCGACCGGGAGGCGGTCGCCGTCGAGACGCCGATCGGTTCGGTTCGCATCAAGGTGGCGCGGCGCGACGGCGCCATCCGCAACGCGGCGCCGGAGTTCGAGGACTGCGCGCGGCTGGCCGCCGAGCGCCGGCTCTCGATCAAGGAAGTGCAGGCCATCGCCGTCAAGGCGTGGCTCGACAGGAACACGGAAACCGCTCCCTGACACGATGGCGAAGTTCTATCTCACCACGGCGATCGACTACGTCAACAGCCGCCCGCACCTGGGGACGGCCTACGAGAAGATTGCGGCCGACGTCATCGCCCGCTACCAGCGGCTGTGCGGCGTCGAGACCCGCTTCATGATGGGCAACGACGAGCACTCGCAGAACGTCTTCCAGCGCGCGCGCGAGCTCGGGGTCGAGCCGCTCGCCTTCTGCGACGGCATGGAGACGGCGTTCCGCGACGTCTGGGCGCGGCTCGACATCTCGTTCGACGACTTCATCCGGACGACGGAAGCGCGCCACCGGACCAGCGTGACGGCGCTGGTGTCGCGGCTCGCCGAGGCCGGCGACATCTACGACGGCTACTACGAGGGCTGGTACTGCGTCTCGTGCGAGGCGTTCAAGCCGGAGAAGGACCTCGAGGACGGCAACTGTCCCGTGCACGGGAAGCCGCCGCAGTGGATCAAGGAGAAGAACCACTTCTTCCGGCTGTCGAAGTACCGGCAGC
>WTGR01000688.1 GCA_011523485.1 Acidobacteriota bacterium | reverse complement strand
ACGGTCCGAAGCGACCCGGCTTCAGATTCGATCACTTCTTCGTGCTCCCTGACATGCCGTGGTCCTTCGCGTCGATCGCGCCGGTTGGGATCGGGAATAGACGTCGCCTTCCAGCCATATATGCACGAGATCAGGCTGTTCGACTTCGTCCGGCACGTCCTCTTGGACCTCGTAGCCCGATTGACTCCACGTGAGCGACGGGCAGGTCGCGCTCCACGGCCGCCATCAGCGCACCGAGAGCCATCACCTTGCTGCCGACCGGGGAAAGGACGAGCATCGAACCGCCCGTTTCCGCGAAGACCCGTCTGCGCAGGTCGTCCAGCCTGAGGATCGTTCGGTAGAGATCCAGGGGGTCTGCCTCGTCGGCGTAGACGATGTTGCGCGGGTCGACCGACCAAGTGTCTTCGATCTCGGTGAGGTACTCCTCCGCCAGTGCGTCGCCCAGACGAGGGTCGAGCGCGGGAAAGGGAAGAATCGGACATGTTTCGTGGGGTTCCACGAAGTCGTAGAGCCGTCCCAGCACCGCGCGCCGCCCCGCGGTCAACTGAGGCAGCCACAGCTTCGCCGCATCGTCCGTACCGGAAAGGGTCGAGCGACCCCTGAAGCCGTGGACGTAGCCGGGCGCGTCACCTGATAGAGCGCAGATCTTGGTGTCGAGAAGCGGGTCGTGAACGACGAACACGTGCAGATTTGTAGTTCGCCCGTTGCGCCGTGCACGTTCGACGAAATAGCGGATGGCCGGAAAGCTCGTGCCCGCGGACAACGCGCTGATGTCAACGATGATGTCGGTCACTCCCTCGAAATCCTGCTGTCGGAGGATGTTGATGACGTTGCGCCCACCGACAACTGCGCCGTCCGGTCCGAAGACCTCGAGCTCGACCTGCTGGCCGTTGAGTGCAGCAAGAAGGGCCTTCGTGTTGGCGGCTGCCTGATCCCATTGGCTTTGTGGTGGGTCGGGTCGGATTTCCCGGATGAACAGCGCGCGTATGGTCTTGATGACGTTGCCGAGCCGGGTAGCGACTACACCGGCCCGGGGATCGAAGCCGGCGCCCGCCACAAGGAGAACGTTCCGATCAGTCTGAGCGAAATAGTGGTCGAGAAACCCATCCACATCTTCACCACGGTGGGCGACACAAGGATCCCAGCGGCATTCGCGATCCATGTCAGCTTCCGTTGATCAACCGCACCAGATCGTCGGCGCGACGCTCCAGAAAACCACCGCGCCGCAGAGTCAAGCCTTGGTGCAGAAGGAGCACGCCGCCGAGCTCGACCAGGCACCACATGCGCTTCTTGGTGCTGTAGTTCGGAACCAGGACGAGCGCGTTGTACGCGACACCGAACTGGAGTACCTGCGCCAAGTCCGGGCGCGTTCCAGGAATGGCGTCAAACTCTTCTTGTGGGATGCCGAAGGCGGTTGCTCCACCGCCGAGTGAAGCGTTGCCCTCGCGGCTCTTGGCCAAGCATTCGGCGGCGATACCGTCGGCGAGCCGACGGACGGATTGACATCGCGGGAAGTTCCACTCATCCACTATTCGCTTCGCGCGTTTCCGCAGCAGCTTGTGTTGTTCACCGCTCGGCAGCGTTAGACGCCTGCCCCGGATGAGCATGGTCTCCAGTCGCGAGACCAGTTCCGCAGCGAGCTGCAGAAACTGCTCGGCATTTTCCGAACTCGCGTCGCACAGAGTGTCGATACCGAAGAAGTAAGGCCGTTCGTACCGGTGCAGCAGATGGATGCGCGCCCCGTCCGCGACCCCGGCGTCGACTTTGAGCGGTCGACTGGGTTCCGCATCGTCCGGATTCTCACTGAACAGGTTGGGCTGTGGAATTCGCTTGGCGTAGCGCTCGAACAGCACGGATAGAAGCCCGAGTCGCATATCTTCGCCGTTTGCTCCGGTATTAGCGGCAAGGTAGTCGTCGACTTCCTTCTCGAGTCCGCTACGACGCTCCGTCGATATCCGGTAGCGCCGCTGCAATGCATCGACGTGCCGTCCGAGCTGCTGGCACTTGCCTGCGGGGAGCAACTCGTCCGTCGAAGACAACAAGTCCTCAAGACTGTGAAGACCGCGGCGGTTAAACACGTCCATCTGACGCAGATAGCGCCCTGCCATGTCCTTGGCCATTCGACGGAATACCCGCCTCTGGCTCGCGCGCTCCTTGCCTTCCTGCATACGAATGACCTTCATCTCCCGAGAATTCTCGATCGCGAGCTCTGCGGATTCATCCGCCTTTGCCGGTTCGCCGAGCAGCACGTCGCCCGGAGAGAGGGCGTCGAGGCGCATCAGGACCCACCGCGAAACCTTGAGTTCCCGCCGCGCGAGCCACTGACGAAGCGCCTTGAGCTGGTCGCGGTGAAGGGTGTGCGCATCGTCGAAGACTACGAGCGGCTGAAGCGAAAGCACCGCGTCGTTCCGGGCGACTCGGAATGTCTCGATGACGTCGAAGGGCCGGTAGGCGGCGACCGCCGCGGGCTCGACCTCGTGGAGGTCCGGTGGCATGAGGGAGGCTGAGATGTTGTAGATGTCGAGCTCCACCTTCCGGGCACGCTCGAGCAGATCAGGCGCCCGCTTTCCGCCGATAGCCGTAAGTGCGGCATCGGCGCCAGCCCGTGGCGTGATATCGACGTCATTGAGAGAGAAGCCGGCAGCTTTGACGTGCCGAAGCCATGCGAGCAAGGTGCGGGCTTGCAGCAGTGTAATCATCAAGCCGGCCCTGAATTCCTCTGGATAGGGGAGTTCCCAGAAATCCCGGTACTCGGCCTCGAGCGGAATCCGTGCGCCGATGCGCGACGGGCGTTCGTCCTCGATCGCTCCACAGCGCGTGAGCGTATCCAACAGCGGCTTGTGATTGGCCATGTTGCGATTGCGCAGCAGCGTCATCAGTGTCCGGAACTGGAACAGGCGGGCCAACGTCGTTTTTCCGCTGCCCGGTGTGCCGACGATGATCGCCAGACGGTCGTAGAGGCTCCCATCGTGCGCCGGTTGCTGGAGAAAAGTGACGAGTGGCTCCGGAGTGACGATGGCGAGGAAGGCCTCGTCGTCCTGAAAGTACTCCGTAGCTCGTTTCTCGAAGGGATTCGCCATGGCCCAGTCCCTCAGACGTGTCGTTGTCGACGACGGAAGAGCGGGCGCATGGCTGGCGCGTCCGGGGGCATCGCTGGCGCATCAGCGTCGCCGCGATCTCGGCTTTCCGTTTCCGCCCAGAGCAGGGCGATGGCGTTGTTGGGAGTATTGTGTTCGAGCACGAGCGGAAGCGCGCAGCCCCCGTAGCCCAAGCCAAGGTGCTCCACGCCGCCGACATCAGTGTGCTTCGTGCGGATTGTCGGGTCGTAGTAGGTCTGGGTGAGTTTGATGAATTCGTCGTGGAGCCCGGGAGTCGCGTCTATCGGCAGGTCGTGCGGGAATACCATGCCGAAGGAAGAGTGTGGAACTCGATTCCAGACTGTCTCCAAGGCCTCCAAGCTGTTGGTCGCCTCGGAAAGACGCCTCCTGATCGCTTCGACGGCGGCCGATGACGCTACGTAGTGGTGGACGCCGAGCACCCAGTCATCGGGGAACAACTCACCGTTGTGGAGCTGCTCGCTGGCGTTAGCCACCGAGTCAAGGAAGCGAATCAGTTTGCCTTTCCACCTCTTCTTTTCTTCATCGAAGCGAAGAAGCGAGGTCCCCGTACCGGTGAAGTCGTCGATCAGATAGACGAGGCGGAACCGTGCGCCCGGATCCTGCAGATCGTGACGAAGATTGTCGAGGAGATCCTTCCATTTTTCGCTGTCGACCTGTGTGCTGGAGACGAACTGTTCGTTGCTGAGTACACCCGAGTACGCGCGCCGGATCGTGTCGATGCGCGCTCCGTCGCTCAAACCCATGAACAGGGTTTGGCGACGGAGACGTTTCTCCTTCGCCCGGGCGTCCGGGTCGACGAGCACCTGATAGCGTTGAATGCCGCACTCGGCCGCCACCATGCTGACGAGCTGATCTCGGACGGTGCGCGGGTAGAACTGCTCGACGAGCCGCTGCATTTCACTGGGGCCGACGTAGACGAGAGTGCGGCGTACGAACCTGTAGGCTGTCTCCCGTTCCTGTGAACTCTCGAATTGTTGCAGCCAGGTCACCAGACTCTCGACGAAACGCATGCCGGCGTGGAAGTCGTGATACCCGTCGTACTTGAGACGCGCCATCAGTCGGAGCCACTGGAACTCGTCGCGGGCGCGGTCGTCCGGCCACTTCATGATCCGGCCGAGTACCTTGAGCGCAAGGTCCTGGTTCATTGCAGCGCCTCCGCAATGAACGTCATGCGGCCGTCTTGCACGTCGAGCGCCGAAAGATACTCGATCGTCACTGCCGGACCGCGCTGCCCCGGCTTGCCGAGATGCCAGCAGGTCGCGGGATCGACGTTGATTTCGTCGACCCCGAGCGCAAACGGCCCGCTGAGCAGTTGATGGTCGTTGCCCGGCCAACGTCCACGATCGCCGATGGCCAGGATGGGTTCATCGCCGACGGTTTCACGCAGTCGCCGGACGACGTTCAGCTTGGACACGCCCGCGGCCACGATGTCGACTGAATGGCTGGAACTCATGACTGTCACGTCGTGAACACTGGTCGTGAGGATTGCTTCGTGCGCCAAGTCCCACAACCGTTTCCCCGGCATGGCGCGAGTGGCTTCGAGTGTGATCTGAAATGGACGATCTTCCTGGCGCGCGCAGTTGGAAATCGCTGGTTGACAGCGCAGAGCGTCGGCGAGTGGCCGAAGCAAGTCGCAGACGGTCCTGGATCCATTCGGGACGCCGTCGTCGTCCAGCGACGCGATTTCCGCGCCGTTGTAGTAGCCGACCAGAACGACAGGCCAGAGTGCGCGCGGCAGGCGTTTCTGAAGGTCACGACGGACTGATACGCCGCGGCCGGTTGCGATTCCAATACGAACGCCCGCTCCAGCGACGCGGTTCAGCTCGGAGACCATGTCCGGGTCGGCAGGCTCGAACCGGCGACGGGTTTCCACGACGGTACCGTCGTAGTCGAGAACGATTCCGCCAAAGCTGGCGTCGCGCAAGCGGGCCAGAAAAGCGGTGAGCGCGTCGCGCCAAGGTCCGAGGTCGTCCAAAGCCGCGAGGTCTCCCGGAGCGATGCCTGCTTTCCGGGCTATTGCTGCTGCCTTTCGCGCGGTGAGTCGTGGCAGTCGCGCGATGCGGCGTGGGCGTGGAAGTCGCAGATTGTAGATCTTGCGTCCGAATTCAGGCACGCCGGGTCGTCCCGGGTCGATGCCCCGGGTGCGTCCAACCCAAGCCGTGATCTTCAGCGCGGCCAGCAGCGACGCCAGTGCCACGGCGCTCGGCCCGCCGTCGAACACGATTTTCGCTTGCGGAACATTCTTGGGGATCAGGTTGAGCGTGCGATCCGCGATCGCACGATCGGCATCGGTAACGAAGGCGAGTACAGCGCTGGTCTCGCTTCTTTTCGCCAGCCAGTGATGGCGGCCGTGGGCGAAGTTGCGGTAGTCGGCAAGTTGAAGATGACCGAGCGACGCCTCGGTGAACTTGGACTCGAGGTCGATCGCCCCGATCCGCGTGGACGGGCCGTGAAGCACGAGGGTCGTGGAGCGCGTCCAGAGCGGTGTCGCATCCGCCTCCCACGATAGCGGAGCACCCTCGGTATCCCGCAGCAGTCGCTTCAGGTAGGCGACTGCATCCTGCCAATCGGCATCGGCACCGAATTCCGTGGCGTACGTTCGCGTGAGAAGTGCGGTGAAGCCGAGGAGCGAGTTGGTGGCGAGGAAGCCGTCCTTTCCGGCTGGGGGCGGGTAGAGCAGCAGGTCGACGAATGGATGCCGGCGGCAGAGTCTTGCCAAGGGGCTGGCTTCGCGGCCACAGAGGACGCCGAGTTGACGCGGTTCACGCAGGACCAGCATCTTTGCGGCCGACAGGATGTCCGGGTTCCCGCCGCCCGCGCTCATCAACCAAGTGGCGACGGTCGCATCCAGTGGCTCGCCCACCGCTTCGAGGGGCGTGGCGACCGCGGCGAGATGGCCTGTGTAACGTTGGTGCAGGCCGGCCAGCGCATGGGCGCCGGTGAGGGAGCCGCCGGAACCAACGGCGCGGAGCGGCGAGAGGCCGGCGGTGCGGACGGCTCGGCGCAGAGGATCGAGGTCGGCCGTCGCCGCCCACTCGAACGTCTCGGCCAGCTTCGTCATCTCTCCCGCATATGACCGCGGCATGGTAGTCCAGAACGCCTTTCCGCAACCCTCATGCGACCAAGCAGTGCCGAGAACACGTCACCCGGCTAGCATCGCGTTGAGGCGGTGCTCCCACTCTTTCTCGTCGACGATTTCGAAGCGCATCACCTTGTTGTGCATGGCGGGCACGAACTCCGCCCAGTTCGTCTTCCTCGCGTGCTCGGAGCAGACATCGAACACCGAGCGCTTGTAATCGGTGTCCTCGGAGCGGCCGAGGTGGACCCCTTTCGTTTCCACGACGAAGACGCGGTGGTACTCGTCGCCCACGTCCGGCTCGTCCGGCTTCAGGGTCAGGATGAAGTCCGCGTAGATGCGGCCCGGCTTCCAGCCCTGCACGTAGTAGTCCGTGCGCGCACGGTTCCGGTACCAGAAGAACAGCCGGGCCTGCGTGTCCAGATAGGTGGCCACCTTGTTCTCCAGGCCGTTCAGCTCCTCCTCGGTGTTCAGATCGAACAGGTTGCGCTCGTACTGTCCGCCGTCCTCCCGGTTCGCCTGTCGCGCCCGGGGTGTTTCGATGCGCTGCGGCAGCCGATTGAACGTGAGGTCGTCGGCCACGACGATGAAGCGCATCACGCCCGAGTCCAGCAACTCGGCGAACACCTGCCGCGACAGTCGGTCCCGCTCCTTCTCCAGTTGCTTGCGCAGCTCTTCGAGCACGAACAGGTAGTTGGCCGCCACCTGGTCGTGCGGATACCGCTTCAGCAGGGCGTCGAACACCCGCCGGGCCGCTTCCGCTCCACGCCACGGATTCGGCATGGTGTCGAGCAGGTGACCGGCCGCGAAGTAGTAGTCGATCCGGTCTTCGCCGGCCTCCGGCCCCGTGCCCACCCCATCGACGGCGGTCGCGCCGGACACGGCGTTCAGGCGGTGCGCGTCCAGCCCCGCGCGCAACTCGACGTCCCGACTGCCGGCGCCGAGCTCGATGTCGAACAGCGGCGACAGCTCGGTATTGTCCCAGGGTACGCGGGACAGGATGTCGGTTTCGTAGTGCACCAGACGCCACTGCCGCTCGTCCCTGATCATGAACGCCGGCAGCACGAGAGCGGCGGCTGCCCGCTGGTAGCGTGCCCGCTGAAGTGAGACCAGCGGCGCGCCGCCCGACGTGACATCCTCGTCGGTTGCGATTCGCCCCTCCAGGCCCTGCAATCCCTCCAGGCCGAAGCCCTTGCGCACCTCGCTCAGCAGGTCCGCGCCGCGCCGCTGGAAGCAGAACACATAGCTCTCGTCCAGCGCGGCGACCCGCGTCTTCGCGGCGTACGGCTGGCGGAGGATGCGGCCCACCAGTTGCGTCAACGCGCTCCGGGAGCCCGGATTCGTCAGGATCGTGAGGACGTAGGCGAACGAACAATCCCAGCCCTCCTGGAGGGCCTGCTTAGTGATGATGAACCGGATTGGACAGTCGCGCGAGAGCAGGCCGCCGGCTTCGTCCACCGCCTTCAATTCGTCTCGCCCGCTGGTCTTCACGGCGACCTGGTCGGCGCTGATCCGCGGATGGCGCAGCAGGTAGTCGCGGACGTCGTCGGCGTGAATCACGCCGGCCCGCCGTTGATCGCGGCCCGTGCGTTCCACCTGCACGAGGCAGATGGGGCGGATGTAGACGCCGGTGTCCGCCTCGTGGTCCCGCGCCGCCGCTTCCAGCGCGTCGCGGCGCTCGATGGAGGCGAGCAACGTATCCTGCCAGCTCGCGTTCGCCTTGTTCGTGATGTGCAGATCCAGCTTGATCATCTCCTCCGCGTTCAGTTCGCGGCCGGAGATTTCCACCAGCACGTTGGCGCCCCGCGGCGGCGTCGCGGACAGCTCGACGATCATGCAGGGGTTGAAGCCCTCAAGCGTCGCTCTGGCGTTCGGGCTGTATGCCTTGTGACCCTCGTCGAGAATGATCAGCGGCCGCAGCAGGCGCAGCGCGTTGCCAAGCGACGTCTTGACCTGCCCGCCCCAGACGCCGCCCGACTGTTCGAAGGCGTCCAGGTTCGGTATGCGCGCGCGCAGGTCGCGCTGCGCGTCCGCGTCGTCGTCGGGCGGAAAGAAGCGGTCGAACCCGCCGGCGTCGCGGAACATCCGCAACTGTTCCTTGGTCTCCCGGCTCGACGATTGCAGCATCAACAGCAGCACGCACAGCCGTTCCTCCACGTCCTGCGGGCCGAAACCGCTCGTCTTCTCCAGTATCAGGGTCCGGCCGGCGGAGGCCACGTCGAGTTGCTGCCGGTACGGATGATCGCGATCCCGAAGCGCCCGAAGCGTCTGCGTGTAGATCTGCGTGCTCGGCACGATCCACAGCACGAGCCCGGACTGCCGCCGGCGGTAACGGGTGTTGACGCTGTCGATCACCTTGGTGGCGAGCAGGGTCTTGCCGCCGCCGGTGGGAACCTTGAGACAGAACGACGGCAGGGGTTCCCGCAGGCCGTTCCGGCGCGCCAGAAACGGGCGGCTCGGCGCCGTCTTCTCCCAGGCTCGACCCACCCAGTCGAAATCGGGATCGATCTCGCGCACCTTCTCGGCCTTGTCGCGCCACTCCGCGAGCCTTTCGACGAACTCGCCGACGCGATCCAGCGCCCGCTTCTGGTACTCCTTGAGGATCATCGTTCGAGCTTCTCGACCGATTCGTAGATCTCGAACGGAAGTTGCTGGAAGGTGATGCGGCGCCGGTGCAGCGACTCCTGATCGAGGTACTTGGTGGGGGCGAAGACCAGCTTCGGGCGCTTGCCGCCCGCGAGCCTTGCGGCGATGCTCTGCGTCAGCGCCAGATTCTTCAGCTCCTCCACGTCGTCGGTATAGATGAGGAACACGTCGTACATCCGGCTCCGGCCGATGAACCACTTGGGCGAGTTCACACGGTCGTTGTAGACCCAACCCTCGTTGCCGGTGTTGTAGGGCGGGTCGATGCAGATGCACTTGACCTTGCCGTGGTACGTCGGCAGCAGCGCCTTGAGCGCGAGGAGGTTGTCGCCCTCGACGTGCAGGCTCGCCTTGCGGCTCAGCCCCCGGGCGCGGACCGGCGTCATCTCGTGGCACGGCACCCCCAGGTGGAAGTTCTCCACGAACACGCGGCCCTTGAACTGCAGCGACGGCATGGTCAGGTCGCTTCCGACGTCCTGCGCAGCTTACCAGCCGACGGACGCCGCGCGCGCGCACAGGGGTTCTACGGCCGCGGTTCCACGCTGGCGAGTGTCAACCCGGGTTGCGGCGCGGTCGCGGCCCGCGACCTGGGCGAGCACGATCAGCAGAGTAGAGAGTCAGAATCGGTTCATCATGCCAGGATTGGTAGCAAGAGCCGTTCCAGGCGTCAGCCCTTCGCCTCCTTCCAGTTCCGTCCGATTCCGACGTCGACGGTCAGCGGCACCGACAGCTCGACGGCGGACTCCATCTTCGTCCGGACCAGCTCGGCGATGTCCCGGGCATCCGGCTCGGGGGCCTCGAACAGCAGCTCGTCGTGGACGGTCAGGATCATCCGGGCGTCCGGCGGCAGGGCCGCGTGCACGTCGATCATCGCGCGCTTCAGGATGTCGGCCGCGCTGCCCTGGATGGGCATGTTCACCGCGACGCGCTCGGCGGCGCTCCGGAGCTGGCCGTTGCGGCTCGCGATGTCCGGCACGCGCCGCCGCCGGTCGAACATCGTGGTCACGACGCCGGTCTCGCGGGCCTTGTCGAGCGTCCCCTCCAGGTAGGCGCGGACGGCGGGAAAGCCCTCGAAGTAGGCGTCGATGAACGTCTGCGCGGCCTTGGGAGTTACGCCGATGTCCTTCGACAGGGTGAAGGCGGTCTTGCCGTAGAGCAGGGCGTAGTTGATGATCTTGGCCCGCCGGCGCAGCTCGTGCGGGTCGAGTCCGCTGTCGGCGCCGAAGACCTTGAACGCGGTCCGGTCGTGGATGTCCTCGTCCCGCTCGAAGGCGCCGCTCAGGTTCGGGTCGCCGGAAAGGTGCGCCAGCACCCGCAGCTCGATCTGCGAGTAGTCGGCGGAGATGAGAACGGATCCGGGCGGCGCGGTGAAGGCGCCGCGGATCTCGCGCCCGACGGCGGTGCGGATCGGGATGTTCTGCAGGTTCGGGTCGTGGCTGCTGAGCCGGCCGGTCGCCGCCACGGCCTGGGCGAACGAGGTGTGCAGCCGCCCGGTCTCGGGATTGACGAGCTGCGGCAGCGCGTCGATATAGGTTCCCTTGAGCTTAGCGAGGCTGCGCCACTCCAGCACCTTGCGCGGGAGATCGTGGACGAGGGCGAGCTCTTCGAGCACGTCCACCGACGTGGAGGCGGCCTTCGTCTTCCCGGTGCGCTTGCGGGACGGCAACTGCAGCTTCTCGAAGAGGATGGTCGAGAGCTGGCGGGGCGAGTTGACGTTGAACGACTCCCCGGCCAGCTCGTGGATCTCGTCCTGCAGCGCCGACAACTGCGCGTCCATCGCGACCGATTGTGCGGCCAGCGCGTCGGTGTCGAGTCGGACGCCAGCGCGCTCGAGGTCGGCGAGCACCGGCACGAGCGGCAGCTCGAGGTCGCGGTAGAGGGGCTCGAGCCCGTCGCGTTCGAGTTGCGCGCGGAGATGGTCCGCGACCTGCAGCGCCAGGTCGCTGCGCTCGCCGGCGTAGTCGATCACCGCCTCCACGGGCAGGTCGGCGGGGCTCTGCGCCTTGGCTCCCTTGCCGAAGACGTCCTCCGAGGCGATCGCCTTGTAGCCGATCTTCTCCAGGGCGAGGTCGCCGAGGTCGTGGTCCGGCCGCGTGGCGTCGAGGAGATAGCTGGCGAGGAGCGTGTCGACGTCGAGTCCCGCCAGCCGGACGCCATGGCGCCCGAGGATGAGAGCGGCCCGCTTCAGGTCGTGGCCGGCCTTCGCCACGCGAGCGTCGGCAAGCGGTTTCGCCAGCGCGCCGAGCAACGCCTCGCGCCCCACGCCGGTGTCCGCTTCCAGCGTCCGGTGTCCGAGCGGCACGTAGCGGGCGTGACCGGGCCCGGCCGAGAGCGCGATGCCGACGAGGTCGGCGCGCATCGCGTCCGGCTCGCCGGCCACCACCCCGATGCCGACCCGTCCTGCGCGTCCGACGGCGTCGAGCAGCTCGGCGAGCGCCGCCGCGGATCGCACCACGCCGTAGTCCTTCTCGATCGTCGTCGCCGTCGGCGCGTACTCGGCAACCAGGGTTCGGAAGCCCAGCGAGCTGAAGAGCGTGAAGCAGAGCTCCGGCGACGGGCCGCGGTAGCGCAGCGTGTCCGGCTCGAACGGGACCGGGACGTCGGTGCGGATGGTTACCAGCTCGCGGCTCCTGCGCGCGTCGTCCGCGTGCTGCTCGAGCGCCGTTCGTTGCCGCTTCTTCTTGACGTCGGCCGTGTGCGCCAGCAGCGCGTCGAGAGATCCGTGCGCCGCGATCAGCTCGCGGGCGCCCTTCTCGCCGATGCCGGGCACCCCCTTCACATTGTCGACGGAGTCCCCCATCAGGGCCAGGACGTCGATCACCTGCTCGGGCCGGACGCCGAACTTCGCCTGCACGCCGTCGGTGTCGTACCACGTGCCGGGGTCGCGCGGATTGAAGACGGATACGCCGTCGCCCACGAGCTGGAAGAAGTCCTTGTCGCCGGTGACGATGGCCACCCGAAACCCGGCGGCGCGGGCCTGCACGGTCAGCGTCCCGATGACGTCGTCGGCCTCGAACGTCTCGTGCGTCAGCACCGGCACGCCCAGCGCCGCGCAAGCCTCGTGCACGTGCGGCACCTGCTCGCGCAGGTCGGGCGGCATCGGTGCGCGATTCGCCTTGTAGTCTGCGGCGAGCTCGTTCCGGAAGGTCGGCCCCCGGACGTCGAAGGCGGCGGCGACGAGCGCCGGCCGCTGGTCCGCGATCAGCTTCCGGAGCATCGTGACGAAGCCGTAGACCGCGTTCGTCGGCCGCCCGTCCGGTGCGCTGAGCCCGCGTATCGCGTGATACGCGCGATACATCTGGGAGCTGCCGTCGATGAGGAAGACGGTGTCGGTGGCGTCCATCGCGCGGTAGGAGTGTATCCCTACGGCGTCGCGATGTAGCCCCGGCGCGCCCGGACGCGATACCGCGAGTCGCGGATCTCGACCTCGATCGCGTGCCAGCGTCCGTCGGCGTGGCCCGGCGCCGGATAGGCGAGGAAGTACTGGCGGCTCAGCTCGTCGGCGATGCCCGCGGTGGCGGCAGCGAGGTCGCCGGCGCCGCGGATGACCTCCGTCCGGCCGCCGCTGTCGTCGGTCAGGTCCCGCAGCGCGGACGCGTTGACGCGGTCGCCGGCGCCGAACACCACGCCGCCGCCGGGTGCGCGGGTCGTCGGCGGGATCGGCAGGCGTCCCCTCCCGCCGCCGCCGGGAATCGGGAAGGGGACCCGCACGGGCGGGCGCGTGCGCGGGGCCGGCGGCCGGCCGCCGCCGTAGCGGGACGGCCCCGGGCTGTCGATGCCGACGGCGTAGACCATGACCTCGGTCTCGCGGATCAACCGTTGCAGGTCGCGGACGCGGATCTCGCTGTTCGTGTCGTTGCCGTCCGAGATGACGACCACCGCCTTCTTGCGGTGCCGTCCCTGCTCGGCCAGCACCACCGCGTCGGCCACCGCATCGTAGAGCGCGGTGCCCCCGCGGGGCCGAATGCCGCCGAGGGCGCGGCTCACCCGTCCGGGGTCGTTGGTCCAGTCGTGCACGAGCCGCGGCTGGTAGTTGAACCGGTACAGGAAGAACTCGTCGTCCGGACCGAGCAGGTCGAACAGGAAGCGGTCGAGGGCGCTCCGCGCGGCGGCCATCCGCTCGCCCTCCATGCTGCCGCTGGTGTCGAGCACGATGCCCAGGCTCACGGGTACCCGTTCGCGGCTGAAGTGGGTGAGGGTCTGCGGCACGCCGTCCTCGTAGACGAGGAAGTCGTCCTTGTCCAGGCCGGACACGAAGCGCCCGCGGCGGTCGGTCACGGTGGCGCTCACGTTGATCAGGTCGACGCCGGTGCGGAACCGGAAGGCGGGCCGATCCGCGTCCTGGGCGGCGGCCGCCACGGGCGCCATGGCCGCGAGACCGGTCACCAGAACGGCGGAGAGGAAAGCTGGAATCGACCCTGTGCCGGCGCACGCGTGTTTCATGACGCATCTCCCACGGGGACCGGAGGTTGCACGGCCGAGCGGCGATCGATATGCGGAATCGTCGTTTCGTCCAGCAGAAAGCTGATCCGGTACCGGCTGATGCCGGAGGCCAGCAGACGAATGGTGAACGGAGAGTCGGCGCCGGGCGGAAGCGAGGGAGTCTCCACGGGTGTCCGGCGCGTGGCGACCAGCGTTCCGGCTTCGTCGAACGCCATCGCGACGACCGACAGCCGCGCGTCGCCGGCCGACGCCGCCGGGTTGCGCACCGACCCGCTGATGTCGAGAAAGGGTCCCTCGGCCGCGTGCCGCAGCGCGATCAGATCGAGCGGCGGACGGGCGTCGTCGAGCGATTCCGCCGCGTCGCCGGCGCCGGATCCGGACAGGAACACGGTTGCCACGACGGTCAGTACGAGGCCCGCCGCTCCCGCGAGGACGGCGAGGCGCCCCCAGCCCGCCGGCGCCGGCGGCACGGGCGAAGAGAACAGCCCGCCGATGCCGGCCTCCGG
>WTGR01000142.1 GCA_011523485.1 Acidobacteriota bacterium | reverse complement strand
GGATCAACTATCCCGAGCCGGACTTCTACCACAGCTACGAGTTCACGCTGGAGAGACGGTTGCGGGACGGGTGGCAGGGTCTCGTGTCGTTCATCGGCACGCAGAACCACCGCTGGCTCCCCAACGCCTCGCTGACCGACTTCGTGCCCCCGCAAGTCGCCCTCCATGGGCTCGACGAGACCTGGGAGTGGGGCCTGAAGGCGCACGGCAGCTACATGTTCCCGGGCGACGTCCAGCTCGGCGTGTTCTATCAGGGCCTGAGCGGCTTCCCGATTCAGCGGACCGCGCGGTTCCTGCGGAACGACCCCGACGGGCTGTTCCACTTCCGCAACCAGGGCACCCAGACGATCCGCGTGGAGCCGTACGGCGCGTCGAAGCTCACTGCCCAGCACGTCTGGAACGTCCGCCTGTCGAAGTTCCTCGACATGGGTCCGGGCCGGTTCCAGATGGCGGTCGAGGTATTCAACCTGCTCAACGCCAACGACATCCTGCGCATCTCGCAGGTCTCGGGCCCATCGTTCGGCAACGTGCTGGAGAACATCCCGCCGCGGATCGCACGGCTCAGCGCGACCTACGAGTTCTGAGTCCTGGAGATCCTTGCGGCGGAACGGGCCGCGCCCCTGCGGGGGCGCGGCCCGTCGTTCTTTCGGCCCCGGGAGGTTTCGATGTGCGGAAGGAAGTCGGCCCCAGGCAACAGCCCCGCCGCATTCGGGCGGCGATGCATCCCGCGTGAGCGGCGTTTCTCCTCCGTCGCCCGCGTCCTGCTCGCCGTCGCGGCGACCTTCTGCGCCGCCGCGGTCTTCGCCCAGGGCCAGCCCCCCGGACCCGAGCGCTTCGAGGGACGCATCGCGAACACGGGCACCTTCGGCAACGCCGGCTCCAACTTCTTCAGCATCCAGATCGACGAGTACACGAGCGACGAGGAGTTCATCGAGTTCCTGGAGATCCTGGCCGGCGGGGGTCCGCGACGGCTGGAGGACGCATTCCTGAGGTCACGGAAGGGGCGGATCGTCATCGACAGCCTGGGCTACGACATCGCGTTGGCCCGCTCCACACCGACCCGGAGCGGGCGCGTGGTCCGGGTGTTCACCGTCCGGCACCTCGGTTTCGACGAGTCGGTGGGTCGGTCCCGTAGCCGCGAATACCCCTTCGGCATGATCGAGCTCCAGCTCGACCACAACGGCAGAGGCGACGGCGTGCTGGTGGTGGCGGCCCGGCTCCACCTGGATCCGGACGGCCGGCTCGCGGTCGAGACGTTCAGGGAGACGTTCGGCACCCCGGCGTTTCGCCTGCTGAACGTGGAGGCGAGGTAGCGAGAGGCCTCGACCGAGTCCAACCGCCGGGACCTGACGGAAACCCAACGGGCGCTCCGTCAGCAACCGCTTCAGCCGAACCCCGGCTCGGACTGCGTCTTCCTGGCCGTTCAGATCCCGGCCAGCGGCCCCGGAGGCGCATCGAGGTCGAGCGGGCCGCGGCTGTTGGCGATCCGCTCGACGGGCACGCCGAGCTTGTCCAGCACGGTGACCAGCAGCGATGCCGCCGGCCCGTGCTCGTAACGCAGGTGACGGCCGCCCCGGAAGCGGAAGTGCTCCCGCGATCCGATCAGCATCAGCGGCAGATTCTGCGAGTCGTGGGAGTTGCCGTCCGCCATGCCGGCCCCGTACAGCAGCAGCGTGTGGTCCAGCAGCGATCCATCGCCGTCCGGCGTCCGCTGCAGCTTCTCCAGGTAGGAACCGAACAGCGCGGCGTGGTACGTGTTCAGCTTGGCGAGCAGCGCTTTCTTCTCGGGATCGTCCTGGTGATGGGACAGCGGATGGTGGGCCTCGGCGATGCCGATCTGCGGGTACGTCCGCCCGCTGTACTCGCGACCGAGCATGAACGTCACGACCCGCGTCAGATCGCACTGGTAGGCCAGCACCTGCAGATCGCACATCAGCGCACAGTAGTCTTCGTAGTCCGCGGGGATGCCGCCGGGCTGCTCCACCAGCGGCAGGTCCATCGCACTCTGCGCCTCGGCGTTCTGAATGCGGCGCTCCACGTCGCGCACGGCCGTCAGGTACTCGTCGAGCCGGGAGCGGTCGCCCGAGCCGAGCTCCTGCTCCAGGTCCGAGAGCGACTCCAGCAGCGAGTCGAGAATGCTGCGGCTGCGCCGCAGGCGCACCTTGCGCTCGGCCGGGTCGGTCGTCCCGCTGTCGCCGAACAGCCGCTCGAAGACCACGCGGGGGTTGTCCTCGGCCGGCGCCTGCGTCGTCGGACTCGTCCACGAGAGCGAGTTGATGAAGGCGCACGTGGTGTTGTCGCACGTGCCGACGAGGTCGAGGCGGTCGAGCGCGAGTTCGAGCGAGGCCAACTGCGTGTGTCGCCCGAACTGCCGGGCCGCGATCTGATCGATCGACGTGCCCGCCTCGATCCCCTGGGCGGTCCGCTTCCCGACCACGCCGGTCAGAAATCTCGTCGCCGCGGTCGTATGGGTCCCGCCGCGGTTCTGCACGCCGTCCAGCCCCGAGAAGACGAGCATGCGGTCCTTGAAGGGCGCGAGCGGCTGAAGCACCGGCGACAGCTCGAGCGGACCCTCGGCGGGCGGCGTCCAGGCCGGCATGATCATCCCGTTGGGTACGTAGACCACGCCGAGACGCCGGACCGGCGCCGCCGGCGTCTTCGCGAACGCGGTGAGCGCGGGCGCCATCGCGTCCAGCAGCGGCAGCGCCACCGCGGCGCCTGCGCCGCGCAAGAAAGTACGCCGCGGCAACGCCGTCTTCGTGATCATCATGGTCGGGCTCTCCGCTTCGGTTGAACCGTTGTCGGTCTCGGTTGCACAGGGCCGTATGGCGGCCGGCATCCTTCAGGGGTTGGCCGCGTCTGCCGACCTCGCCGGCACGGGATCCCCGGCCGCGCGCCGCAGCTTGAACGCAGGGCTCCGGACGATGCCCAGAATGATATCGGACAGGCGATGGTCGCTCGCCGCGGCTTCCCGCACGATGCCGCGCACCGTCGGACGATCGTAGTACTCGAGCCGGCGGCCCAGGGAGTACGCCAGCAGCTTCTCGGTCATCGCTTCGACGAACTGCCGGCGCTGCGCCACCAGGAACGCGCGGAGTCCGGCCGGGCCCCGAAACCGCGTTCCGTCCGGCAGCACGGCAGAGCTGTCCACGGGCGTTCCGCCCTCGGCGTCGCGCCAGCCGCCCACCGCGTCGAAGTTCTCCAGCGCGAAGCCCAGCGGATCCATGGGAGCGTGACACGTGGAGCAGGCGGGGCTCTCGCGGTGCCGTTCCAGCCGCTCGCGCACCGACGCCGGCCGTCCGTCTTCGCCGCGGTCCGGCAGACCCGGCACGTCCGCCGGCGGCGAGGGCGGCGGCGTGCCCAGCAGGCTCTCGAGGACCCAGCGGCCCCGCAGCACCGGAGACGTTCGATTCGGATACGACGTCACCGTCAGGAAGCTCCCCTGCCCGAGCAACCCGCCCCGCGGCTCGTCGTCGCCGAAAGTCACGCGCCGGAAGTGGCTGCCGTACACGTTCGGGACGCCGTAGTGCCGCGCCAGTCTCTCGTTCAGGAACGTGTAGTTCGCCCGCAGGAGGTCGACCACGCTCCGGTCCTCCCGGAACATGCTCTCGACGAACAACCTCGTCTCCCGCTCGAACGCCTCGCGCAGGTTCTCGTCGAACGCGGGAAAGGCGTTCGGGTCCGGCGCCGCGCTCGGCAGATTGCGCAACAGCAGCCACTGGCCGACGAAGTTGTCCACCAGAGCCTGGGAGCGCTCGTCGGCCAGCATCCGCCGCACCTGCCGCTCGAGTTCGCCGGGAGCGCTCAGTTCCCCGCGGGCCGCCGCGCCGAGCAGCTCGGCGTCGGGAATGCTGCTCCACAGGAAGAACGACAGGCGCGCCGCGAGATCCAGATCGCCGACGTCGTAGACCGTACCCGGGGCGAGGTCGACCGGCTCCCGCTCGATGCGGAACAGGAACTTCGGGTCGGCCAGGAGCCGCTCCAGCGCGAACTGCACGCCGTCATCGAACGTGCCGTCGCGGCGACCCTCGCCGTAGAACCGCAGGAGCGTCCGCACCTCGCGCGCGGTCGCGGGCCGGCGATACGCTTGGCCTGCGAGCGCCGTGAGAATCCGCTCCGCGCAGGGCTCCTCCTCGCGCGGTTCCGCCGGTCGGCAGACGAAGATCTTGCGACGGCTCGGGGTATCGCCCGGGCCCGACACGCCGTACGGGCCGCGGATGGCGACGGTGTGCACCCACGGGTTGCTCTCGAGCGACTCGTCGCGCTCGGGATATCTCGGCGGGTGCGGAACGCCGTCCTCGACCTCGGTCGGGCGCCCGAGGAACGACACGGTCAGCAGACGCCAGCCGGCCTGCGCCGGGAACCGCACTTCGAGGCCGGCGTCGGCGTTGCGCGCGTACCGCTCCCACGCCGGACTACCGAAGATGTCGCCCACGAAGCCGGCCGGCGGGGCGCCGCCGGTCTCTTCGCCGCCGACCACCGACGAGAGAATCCGTTCGCCGTCCATCCGAATCTCGACCTCGTGCGGCGACCCGAGCCCGACGACCACGTCGAACAACTGGCGGTACAGGCGGACGTCGATGACGTACTCGCCATCGACCGGAAAGCGATGGCGAATCGCGGCGCCTCCCCGCGACCCGAACGGCAGGTCCTCGCCCAGGTACTCGTCCTGATCGAGCCGGATCCGGTACTCGTCGGTGGTGGGCGCTGCCGGAGGCAGTCCGACCGCGAGCCGGCTCAGCCGCCGCGCGGCCGACAGGTAACGGTCCAGGAGCGTCGGCGAGACCGACAGCATGCTCGCGATGTTGTCGAAGCCGTGCTCGTCCGCGCTGTCGGCCGGCAGCAGCGACGTGACGTCGACGTCGAGCGCCAGCAGGTCGCGAATCGCGTTCCGATACTCGGTGCGATTGAGCCGGTGGACGCTGTCGGTCCGGCCCGGGTCCGGGTCGAGCGCGGCGGCGCCGTCCAGCTCCGTCTCGAGCCACGCGAGCACGTCCTCGACGACCGTCGCGTCGGGCCGCGGCCGGCCCGGCGGCGGCATCGCGCCGCTCCGGAGCTTGCGGATGACCTTCTCCCACACCTCCGCGCCCCCGGCGACGTGGACCGCGTCCATCGCCTCCAGGGAGAGGTCCGCCGTCAGGAGCCGGTCATTGTGGCAACCGACGCAGTAGCGGTTCAGTACGGGGCGCAGCGGCGAAGGTTCCGCCGGCGAGGCCTGCGGGCGTGAAGCGGCCGTCTGGCCGGCTGCCGGCGGCGCCAGAAGAACGAACCACGCCGCCGCCACGAGCCCGCCGACGGAGCGCCAGCGCGACATGTCCTTGCCTCCCTGCAACCGATCAGGTCGCATGATAGCATCGCGGCCCCGGAAAGCTCAGTGTTTTCGAGTACGGGCAGCGCTCGGCCCGCGTGGTAGACTCGGCAAGCCAGCGGGTTTTCCGGTCGCGTACGCGTCGAGTCGCGGTACAGGGAGGGCACGAACATGCGCATCTCGACGAGACGGCTCTGCAGACTGTCGCTCCGCCTGCTGATCATCGCGACACTCGCGGCAACCGCCGCCAACGGCGCGAGCGCCGCCGATGCCGAGCTGATTCAAGCGGTCAGGAACGGCGATGCGTCCGCGGTGCGCGCGCTCCTCGACAGCGGCGCCGACGTGGATGCGCGGCGGGGCGACGGCGCGACCGCCCTCCACTGGGCCGCCCACCTGAACGACCTCCAAGCGGCGGACTTGTTGATCCGGGCCGGCGCGGCCGTGGACGCGGCCAACGATCTGGGCGTCACCCCGCTCTGGGTCGCGACGACGGGCGGCAGCGCGGCAATGGTCTCGAAACTGCTCGAGGCGCGCGCCGAACCGGACATCGCGCCGGACACCGGCGGCACCCCCCTCATGATCGCCGCCCGCCAGGGCAACGTCGCCGCGGTGCGGGCGTTGCTCGCTCACGGCGCCGACATGAACGCGACGGAGGGCGCACAGGGACAGACCGCGCTCATGTGGGCCGTTGCGCGGCGGCATCCGCAGGTCGTGCGGGTCCTGCTGGAAGTCGGAGCGGATCCGCACGCCCGGACGAAGTCGTCACGCCGGCATGTCCTGTTGTGCTGCCAGAAGAGTCTCGGCAAGACCGAGGGGACCATCTGGATCGAGCAGGGCGGCTTCACGCCACTGCTGTTCGCCGCGCGGCACGGGGCCGCGGCCTCGGCCGAGCTCCTGCTGGCCGCCGGCGCGCCAGTCGACGACACGGCTGCAATCGGGACCACGCCGCTGGTCGTCGCGGCCCAGCACGGTTTCCACGAGGTCGCCGCGGTGCTATTGGAGCGGGGAGCGGACCCCGACGCCGCCGGCGCGGGGCAGGCCGCCCTGCACTGGGCCGCGCTCCGAGGCGATCGCGCGCTGGTGGAGATTCTCCTGGCCCACGGCGCCGATCCGGACGTACGGCTCACGCGGGGCTCGTTCCTCAAGCACGACCGGCGCGCGTTCGCCTTCGACAAGTTCCTGGTCGGCGCGACGCCGTTCGTGCTGGCCGCCCGGCGATCCGACATCGGGATCATGCAGATCCTGGAGGCCGGCGGCGCCGACACGTCGCTGCCGCTGCAGGACGGCCGCACGGCGGTCATGGTTGCGGCAGGCGGGAGAAACACCGGGCTTCAGCGACTCAGGCTCGCGGAATGGCAGATCCTGGAAACGGTGCGGTCAGCGCTCGATCTCGGCGTGGACGCGAACGCCGTCAGCCAGTCCGGCGACACCGCCCTGCACGTAGCCGCGGGCACCAAGTTCGACAGCGTCATTCGGCTCCTTGCCGAGCGCGGCGCGCTCGTGAACGCGCGGAATCGGATGGGCCAGACGCCGCTGGCGGTTGCGCTCGCGCCACCCGAGGCCCCCGACGGATCGGCCATCGGCGGGGCCGCCCTCGGGCGCTATCGAGAGATCTACGCCGCCTGGGCCGCCAGTCGGGGACAGACGCCCACGGCGAACCTGCTCCGCTCCCTCGGCGGGACCGAGTAGCGAGGCGAGGCGCTCCGCGACGACGAGTAGTCAACCTGCAACCCCGCTACCGGAGCCGCGCCAGCCGGCTGCCCCAGCTTGCTCCACGGAGGGGGGCTCCTCGAATAGCATACCGACATCCTGTTGCCGCTCCTGTCCCGGCTGGCGCACTCCTCGGCGCGGCGCTGGCGCCCGTCGCGGGTGATGGCACTTCGGTGTCGATCCAGGCTCGGCCGTCAGAAGGGATCGGCTACGCTGGAAGCGCGGGCGCGGGCTCGCGCCGGATCACTTGCTACCGGTCGCCACCGACCACAGGTACAGCAACATGCCGGCGCTCATGAGCGCCGCGCCCGGAACGAGGAACAGGAAGAAAGAGATCGGATGGTTCCAGAAGAACGTGGCCAGCGCCACGCCGAGCCCCGACACGATCAACACGCCGGACACCTGCAGCCGACCGGCGAGTCCGTCCCGCAGCCCGGGCACGCGTAACCGGCTCATTGCGGTTTCCCCGGGGCCCAGCGCGGGAACCGGTCGAGTTGCGCCACTTCGTGCACCAGGTTGTGGCACATGACGCAGGACCTCGTCCCCTCGCGCAGGTCGGCCAGAAAGCGTGCGTGGGCGGCCTGCTCCTCGTAGGAACGGCCGCCCTGATGACAGGCGAGACAGGCACGGTTCTCGAACGGCTCGTACAGCTCGACGGGGTCGGAGACGGTTCCCCACACGGTGTGCCACACATGCCGGACACCCCGGACCTTGTCGTCGACACCGCCGAACATCGTGTAGTTCGTATGGCAGGTGTAGCAGGCGCGGTCCACCGGAACCCGCCGGTTCTGATAGTGCGCCGCCGGCAGGAAACGCGGATCGTCGATGTGCAGGCTCTCCCGCCACGGTTCCATCATGTGGCAGGAAAGACAGAACGTCGTGGTCCGGGCCTGCTCGTAGTGGCGGACCGTGCCGCCCAGCAGCACGAGCCCGGGCAGCGCGAACAGGGCCGCGAACGCGACGATCCTGCCCCCGAGCGTGGCCGCCGCCTCGGGTCGACGGGTCACGACCCCGATGAGCACAAGGGCCGCAACGGCCAGGACCCCCAGGCTGACGTCGGCAGCGGTCATCGGCGACGTTCCCTGCCTCCGGCTAGCGACGCTCGCGCAGTTCCTGCGCCAACGTCCTGATTTCGGTCAGATCCTGCACCATCTCGCTCCAGCCGTACCACAGGGAGTAGTCGGGGTTGTTGTGAAAGGCGCCCTGGAAGGTCCGCATCCGGTGTTCCAGATGCATCCTGAACAGGCGCTGTTCGATCACCGTCGGCGCGTCGTGGAACGCCAGCAGGTCGGGGTAGTCGTACTCGTAGTGGTCCGGCCTGCGCAACACGCCGTCGGTGTAGAGAGCGGCGACGATGCGGATCGCTTCGGCCAGCAGGCGGTCCGCCTCCTTGATCATGCCGTCGCCCTTCTCGAGTTCCGCACGCACGAAGTTGCCGGAGTGGCACTCTTCACAGACCGCGATCATGCGGTCGCGTTCGCGCTGCCAGTCCTCCTGCGTCAGCCGGGCGACGTCGGCCTGCCGCACGACCTCCAGGCGCGCCGTCGGGTTGCCCTCGGGGTCGAGGACTCCGAGGGCCTGCAGGATGGTCGTCTGGTCGGCGGCCCATGCCGGATCCTCCGGCAGGGGCAGCCGCACGCCCAGGAACCCCCAAGCGGTCCGGACCTCGTGGTCTCCCCGCGGCATGTGGCACGTCTGGCAGGTGGGCGCCGCGGCTTCGTCCGGCAGGGTGCCGTTCTGCTTCAGGAGGTGTCGTACGCCGTGCTTGGACGACGAGTACATCTCCCACTGCGGGTGGTCGATGCCCATGTGGCACGTCCGGCACGCCTGCGGCTCCCGCGCCTCGGCGACCGAGAACAGGTGGCGCGTATGGCAGGCGTCGCACGACGCCAGACCGAACGTGGCGCCGTCGGCCCGCAACTGCCGCATGTCGTCCTCGGTCTTGATCCCGACACGGTGACACCCGCCGCAGCCCTTCATGCCCTCGGTGAGCGCCATCGGCAGCCAGTGCGTCGTCGGCATCGCGTTCATGCTGGCCCACGCCAGGGCGTGCTTGCCGCCCGTGAACTGCTCCGCCTGGATGGGATGGCAGTCCGCGCACACTTCCACGGTCGCCATCTCGACGAGGGCGACATCGTTCGCCGTGCTGTGCCCTTCGCCGTGACACAGGCTGCAATCGACTCCCGCCGCGCTGTGCCGGCTCAGCTCCCAGTCCGTGACGACACCGGGAGTCTCCTCGCGATGACACCCGACGCAGGATGAAGCCTCGGAAGCCACGGGAGGAGCGTCCCGGCCGCCGCACGCGGCAAGGGCCAGCGCGAGGAGTGGGAGATGCCACGCCACGACAGAGCAACCACCGCCGTGAGGAAGAAGTGCCATCCGTTCCATTGTAGCGGGTGTCCTGACTCCTGGGCCGAGCCGGATGCCGAACCCGCGCCCCGCTGCCCGCACGCTTTCGAGTGGGTGCAGCCCCTGCGTGGTCGGCTCGCACGGAGTGATCGGCGGTCGCCTCGCGTGGCGACCGCCGCGAGCACGTCTTCGTATGAACCCCTCGGTCTATCCGAGCGCCTCGAGCTCTGCCGTCACCTCCTCCGGCAGCCGCAGCTCGTTGGTGACGGAGAAGGCGTTGAACTGCCCGGCGAGCGCCCTGGCCAGTTGCCGGTCCATCTCGTTGTCGACGACGCCCGTGAGCGTCACGTGCCCCCGATTCACCACGATGTGAATCGACGGATTCGCGCTCGTGGCGTAGCTCCAGAAGTTGGGATTCCCGTAGATCGCGCGGGCGACGACGTATCGCAACCGGTCATCGAATCCCGACACCGGAAGCACGGCGATCTCGTTGGTCACCCTGGTCACCCCGTCGAGCGCTTCGACGCGCTCCTCGATGCTCTTCGCCTTGTGCCCCGCGGTGACGTGGCCGCTGAGCACGACGTGTCCCTCGCCGGCGATCTCCACGTCGATGTTGTCGAACACCGTGAAGAACGAGTACCGGAGCACCTGTTCCTGCACTCGCTGGAACAGATCGTACTTCGGCCCGTCGGCGGCCGCCGGCGACACCGAGAGGACCGCGATGGCGAGCGCCATCAGTGGCAGAGCGATTCGGCGAGCATTCGAAAGAGTGTGCATCGTGGGTGTCCTTTCTCCGCGTGCGTGTCTCACCGGACTCGATGGCCGCACGCGCTACTCTCACGTGACAGCAAGACACGTGCCAGGAACATCGAGGCCGGGAACAAGCGCTTTCTTCGGCGGCACGCGTGCGACTCGTTCCACGAGAGGCACGAATCGTCCCCCGAAGAGGACAGGCCGGAAGGCGAGCTGCCCAGCCTCGGCGAGACCGACACGCGATGGAGGCGAGGAGTGGCGAAGGCGCTCCGCGGGATTCACTCGCCGCTTCGGAGCATCTCCGCCGGTCGGTGGACACCGCCCGCCGGGCCGGAATCCAGGAGCCCAGCCCGGCCAGGATCGATTCCCGATCAGAGGCCGGTCAGCCGACCCGTGCTGTCGTGCGGCACGACGTACAGGTTGCCATCCGGCAGGTAGAGCCGATCAGAGGCCGGTCAGCCGACCCGTGCTGTCGCCGAGGCGCTCGGGCCGCACCCCGGCCATGTCGAGCATGCTCAGCAACAGGTTCGTCATCGGCGTTTCGGGCCTGGCGCGCAGGTGCCGGCCGCCCTTGAACCTGCCCGCGGCACCGCCCGCCAGCACGATGGGCAGCGGCGAGTGGTTGTGCAGGTTGCCGTCGCTCATGCCGCTCCCGTAGAGGAGCAGCGTGTGGTCGAGCAGCGTGCCGTCGCCGTCCGGCGTCGCCTGCAGCTTCTCCAGGTACGACGCGAAGGTCGCGACGTGGTGCGCGTTGACCTTGCCCAGCCTGGCGAGCTTCCCCTCGTCGTTCTGGTGGTGCGACAGGGCGTGGTGCGGATCGTTGATGCCGATGGCCGGGAAGGTCCGGTAGCTGGCCTCGCGGCCGAAGGCGAAGGTGGTCACGCGCGTGAGATCGGCCTGGTAGGCCAGTACCTGCAGGTCGATCATCAGCCCGGCGTGGGTTTCGAAGTCCTCCGGCACGCCGATGGGCCGGTCCGGGACCGGAAACTCGGTCGTGCGGTTGTACTGCTCGGTCTTGCGAATGCGCCGCTCGGTCTCGCGAATCGCCTCCAGGTATTCGTCCACCCGCCGCTTGTCCTGCGCGCCCAGATCCGTGTGCAGACGCCCGATCTCCGCGGTGACCGAGTCGAGCAGGCTGCGATCCATCTCCATCTCGCGCAACCGGTCGGCCGTGCTGTCGCCGTCGCCGAACAGCCGCTCGAACACCGCGCGCGGATTGCGCTCCATCGGGTTGGGAGTGGTCGGCGTGCGCCACGAGATGGTGTTCATGTAGGCGCAACTGTAGCCGGCGTCGCAGTGGCCGACGATGTCGGCGGCATCGAGGGCGAGCTCGAGCGATGCGAGGGGCGTCGCGGCGCCGATCTCCCGCGCCGCGATCTGATCGGCGGTGGTGCCCACCTCGACGTCGGCTCCCTCGGTCCGCTTGGCATGCACGCCGCTCAGCCACCCGGCGCTCGCCCGGGAGTGGTCTCCCCCGCCGTCGCCGAGCGACTCGAGCTGCCGATGGGCCAGGTCGGTCACCACGACCACCTGCTCGCGGAACGGCGCGAGCGCCTGCAGCGAGGGCGACCACTCGAAGTCACGCCCCGTGCCCTTCGGCGTCCAGGCCGCGTGATAGGCGCCGTTCGGAATGTAGATGAAGGCGAGCCGGCGTGCGGGATGCGCGGGCGTGCGGGTCATGGCCGTCAACGCCGGCACCATGGCGTCCAGCAACGGGAGGGCGACGGCGGCTCCCATTCCCCGGAGCACGGTCCGGCGAGGCAAGGCCTTCTTGGTGATGATCATGGCTGTACTCTCCGCATCCGAAACGGCTTGCTGTCGACGACGCCGCGAATCAGCGACGAGAAGCGGTAGTCGTCGCGGGCGGCGTCGCGGACGATCCGCCGCACCACGGGCGCATCCGTCAGCTCCACCCCCCGGCCGACGGCGTAGGTCAGCAGCTTCTCGGCCAGCGTCGTTACGAACTCCTCCGCGCGGCTCTCCAGCACGGTCCGCAGCCCCTGCGGCCCGTCGAACCGGGTGCCGTCCGGCAGCACCCCGGAGGCATCCACCGGCGCGTCCGACTCGCTACGTTCCCGCCAGCGGCCGACCGCGTCGAAGTTCTCCAGCGCCAGCCCCAGCGGGTCCATCTGCGCGTGGCAAACCGCGCAGCTCGGGTTCTTGCGGTGCTGCTCCATCCGCTCGCGCATCGACCGCACCCGACCGTCGGGGGTTTCCTCTTCGAGTTCCGGGATGTCCGGTGGTGGAGGCGGCGGCGGCGCGCCGATGATGTTCTCCAGGATCCACTTGCCGCGGGTCACGGGTGACGTCCGGTTCGCGTAGGAAGTCGCCGTCAACAGGCTGGCATGTCCCAGCACGCCCGCACGATTGCGATCCGTCAGGGTCACGGGGCGGAAGTGGCTGCCGTAGACCCGCGGAATGCCGTAGTGCCGGGCCAGCCGTTCGTTGAGGAACGTCGTGCGCGACGTCAGGAACTCCAGCGCGCTGCGGTCCTCGCGGATCACCCGGTCGAAGAACAGCTCCGTCTCCCGCTGCATCGCCTGCCGCAGGTTCTCGTCGAAATCCGGAAACTGGATGGGATCCGGCGCCGTGCCGGCCAGGTTGCGCAGGTACAGCCATTGCCCCCCGAAGTTGTCGACGAGCGCCCGCGAGCGCGGGTCCCGCAGCATCCGGCGCACCTGCCCGTGAAGCACGCCGGGATCGCCGAGCCGCCCGGCCTCGGCCACCTCGAGCAACTCGTCGTCGGGAATGCTGCTCCACAGGAAGAACGACAGGCGCGACGCCAGTTCCAGGTCGCGCAGCGGCCTCGCCGTGCCGGCAGTGTCTGTCGGGGCGTCGCGCTCGATGCGGAACAGGAACTCCGGGCTCACGAGAACGCGCTGCAGCGCCCGCCCGATGCCGTCCTCGAAAGTGCCTTCCCGGCGCCCTGCCTCGTAGAACCCGAGCAATACCCGAAGGTCCGCCGCGGTCACCGGCCGGCGATAGGCGCGACGGGCGACCTGCGCCATGATTCGCCGCGCGCACGCCGTTTCCTCTTCCGCATGATCCGGACGGCAGTCGAACAGCCGGCGCCGGCTCGGCGTGTCCCCCGGTCCTGTCGCGCCGTACGGTCCGCCGATGGCCACGCTCCGTACGTGGGGCGGGCCCGACGTGTCGGCCGGATCGATGTTGCTGCGCAGCAGCGGCTGGCGAATCGTGGCCACTTGCGCCGAGGTCTTCCTGAGGAACGCCACGGCGAGCGTGCGGGTTCCGGCCTGGACCGGCAGCCGCACCTCCAGTGCCGCATCCGCGTTCATCGAGTACGCCAACGCCGCTTCCCGCGCGGCTCGCCGCGCCGCCTCCCGCGCCTCCTCGTCGGCGTCGTCATCCGGCTCGAACGCGTCCGCCCGCGGCTGCGCGCCGCCGATGGTGAAGAGCCGCACACGCTCGCCGTCCAGGCTGACCTCCAACTGGTGCGGCTCTCCCAATCCCCGAATCGTGTCTATGACCGTTCGCAGCAGGCGCACGCGAACGACGTACTCGCCGTCGAGCGGAAACCGGTGCCGCACGGCGATGCCGCCCCGCGTGCCGAGCGGCAGACCGTCGAGATGGTCGTTCTGGGTCAGCACCGTCGGCACGAGGTAGGTCGAAATGGCCGGACTGATCGCCGCGCTGCCGACGGCCAACCGGCTGATGCGCCGGGCCGCGCCGAGGTAG
>WTGR01000153.1 GCA_011523485.1 Acidobacteriota bacterium | reverse complement strand
CCCTCTGCAAGCGCGCGAAGGCCGCCGCCGGCGACGACGCCCAGATCGACATCCGCCTGGCCATCAACCTGGCGCTGGCGGTCGATTCCACCCCCGATCCGAACGCGTCCACCTACACGCAGTTCCGACTGGCCGTCGCCAAGCTGAACACGCATATCGCCGGCCCGGGCGGCGAGGACGATGAGTTCGAACGGCTCATCGCCGAGCTGAGCGGTGACTGACTACCCCCGCCCGCTCTTTGGAACCCCGCGCGACCGCAACGCGCGGACGCGCAGCGCTCCGGTCCTGAAGCTGGCCAAGGCGATCGGCGTCGAGCTGATGCCCTGGCAGAAATACGTCATCGACGTGGCCCTAGAGGAGCGTCGGGACGGCCGCCTCAAGTACTCCGAGGTCAACGTGCTGGTCCCCAGGCAGAACGGCAAAACAACCGCCTTCGCGCCGCTCGCCGCGTTCACGATTCTGACCGAGCAGACCCGCCTGGTCGCCTACACGGCCCAGGGAATCTCCGACGCGCTGACCAAGTGGCGGTTCGAGATCATGCCGAAGCTGGAGAGGTCCGGTTTCGGCAAACGCGCCGATCTCAAGTACTACAAATCCGTCGCCCTGGCCGGCATCGAGTGCCGCAAGACCGGATCGCACCTCCGCCTTCTGCCGTCGAACGACGCGGCCGGCCACGGCATGACGGTCGTGCTCGCGGCCAATGACGAGGCCTGGGCCACGCCCGACACGTCGATCGAGCAGACCTACAAGCCGGCCGGCATAACGGTCGACGACTTCCAGTACTGGGTCCTCAGCGTGGCCGGCGACATCGACTCCGTCTACCTGCGCGAGAAGGTCGTCACCGGCCGCAACATCGTCAAGGCCGGCGAGTGCGAAGAGGCCGAGCTGGCCTACTTCGAATACGGCGTCGACGAGGACGCCGACTGGACCGACCGCACGCTCTGGGGGCTGGCCAACCCGGCGCTGGGCTACACGATCACCATGGACCGGCTGATCGCGCTCTCGAAGACCATGGACGCTACCGACTTCCGGCGGCACCACCTGAACCAGTGGCCGGTCAACGTCACCGAATGGGGTCTGCCGCGCGCCTCGTGGGAGGGCGTCCAGACGCGGCGCGAAGTCCCGGGCGGGCCGGTCTGGCTGGCGGCCGACGCACCGCCGCGACGCACCGGCGCGGCCAGCATCGCCGGCTGCGGCGAAGGCGTGCTCGAAATCCTGCGCTACGGCAAGGGCATTGCCTGGGTCGGCGATGAGCTGCGCAACCAGGCCGAGCACCTGGGCGAGGACCTGCGCGGAATCGCGTTCGTCAAGAACGGCCCGCTGCAATCGTTGGCCGACGAGCTCGACGGTGAGGGACTTCCGGTTGATTTCTATGATTGGGGCACTCTCGGTCCCGCCTGCGAGCGCTTTCACGAGGCGGTCCTGGACTCGAGCGTTGCGATTCGGTCGTCCAAAGTGCTCAACACCGCGGTCCAGGACGCCGATACCCGCGACCGCGTCACCGGCACCTGGGTCTGGCAGTCAAAGAAAGGCCGGGGGCCGGTTTCCCCGCTCTTCTCGGCAACGATGGCATACGATTTGTTCGTGAGGGAACCGCAACTACGCCGCTATGGGTTTTTCATCGCCGACACCGCCGGCGATGATGAGATGGCCGCCTTCATAGCGCAGCGAGAGAAGGAGCGCGCCGAGTGGCTGGCCAGACGGGGCGGATAGTCCGCTACCAGCTCGGAGGCCAGGTTCGCCAGGTCGAGGTCTTCGACGCCGAGCTGGTGCCCGAATCGACCGACATCGTCCGCGCGGGGACTGCGCCGCCGCAGATCCTGGCGTCGGCCGGCGACGACACGACGCTCGACGATCTGATGCGCCTGCTGGGCCGGGTCGAGGGATCAGGCGCCGACAAACTGCCGGTCGTGTTCGCATGTCTGCGCCTGATCATCTCCCGCCTGCAGTCGATGCCGCCACGCGTGATGAACAGCGCTAACCAGCAGGTGGCCGACCCAGTCTGGGTCCGAACTCCCAATGCGAATTTTGACTGGCAGGACACGATGTCGCAGTGCGCGTGGTCTCTCCTGCAGGAGGGCGAGTTGTTCCTGTTGCCCGGGTTCGACCTTTCGCGGAGGCCGGTAGGTTTCCTGGTGGTGGACCCAAATGCTGTGCAGGTGTACCGGTCGGCCAGCAATGACGTGGCCAGGTACGCGTATAGGGTGAACGGGTACCCGGTCGGTCGGCTGATCCATGTGCGCTACCTGGCGCTGCCCGGCGAACCGCGCGGGATGGGCACGTCCCGCGCCCGCCGGCGCGCCGTGCAGATCTCCTCGATGTCCGAGGAGACGATGCTGCGCCACTTCTCGCAGGGCGCCCGCCTGCAGACGGTTTTCACCGCCAAGGACCAGAACGTCAGCCCCGCGATGGCGCGCGAGGCCTCGTTCGAATTGCAGGCCCATTACGGCGGCGTCGAGAACGCTTGGCGCCCGGTCGCGATCGGCGGTGGCTGGAATGTCCAGACCCTCTCGCAGAATGCCGAGCAGGCCCAGTATTCTGAGCTCTCGCATTGGGCCGACGCGCGGATCGCCAGCCAGATCTACGGCGTCGATCCGAGCCTGCTCGGAATCACCCTGCCGGGCTCGCAACTTACCTACCAGAACACCCAGGACCGGGAAGGCAACCTGTTCCGGGACGCGGTGCGGCCGGTGGCCCACCGGATCGAGGCCGCTTTTGGCCGCCTGGTCAGCGCCGGCCGGAGGTTCGACCTCTGGGATGCTCCGGTGCTGGCCGGCGGACCAAGAGACCGGGTCGCCTATGCCAAGGAGCTGGCAGCGATCAATCAGATGGTCGGCGGCTGGCTCATCAACCACGATCAGATCCTCGAGGCGATCGGCCTCCCGGCGCTCGGGGACAATCCGGAGATCCCGACGCTGCCGTCCGCGGCTGCGACGCCCGAACCAGACCAGGAACCCGAAGAATCCCCCGAGCCCGACGAAACGGAGCAGAGCTATGAAGATCGAGGGTACCGCGGCCATCTATGGCGAGCTGACCTATCCCCACTGGGCATTAGCCCCAATGGGCATTGAGATCGCCGAGGGCGCGTTCGACGAATCCCTGAAGGCCGGCCCCATCGTCGACTTCCTTTACGAACACGACGGCCTGCCGATGTCCAGCACCCACGCCGACGAGGACGTGCGCCTGGGCCTGGAATTGAAGGGCAAGAAGCTCAAATACTCGGCCAGCCTCGACCCGGAGCAGGCCGACGCCGCGCTGATTCATCAGAAGGTCG
>WTGR01000649.1 GCA_011523485.1 Acidobacteriota bacterium | reverse complement strand
CGCATCTCGAGCCAGCACATCTGCAACTGGCTGCACCACGGCATCTGCACCGAGGAGCAGGTGCGCGAGACGCTGCAGCGGATGGCCGGCGTGGTCGACGGGCAGAACGCCGGCGACCCGAATTACCGGCCGATGGCGCCGAACTTCGCCGACAGCGTCGCCTTCCAGGCGGCCTGCGACCTGGTGTTCAAGGGACGCGAGCAGCCGAGCGGATACACCGAGCCGATCCTCCACGCGCGGCGGCAGGAGGCCAAGGCGAAGTACGGGCGCGGCTGATGGGGTCCGAGACGCCCGGCGCCGGCAACGGAGCCGCCGCGGTTCAGGCGCGCTACCCCCGTACGGTCACCCTGACCGACGGGCGGGACGTGACGCTGCGGCTGATGACGCGCGACGACGTCGACGCGGTGCTCGCGTTCGCGAGGACCCTCGACCCCGACGAGTTGCTCTACCTGCGCGTCAACATCACCGAGCCGGGGGTCGTGGAGCGCTGGGTCCACTACATCGAGACCGGCCGCACCGAGACGGTGCTCGCCCTCGACGGGGACACGGTCGCCGGCGAGGCCAGCCTGCTCCACAACCGCACGAGCTGGACCCGGCATCTGGGCGAGATCCGGCTCCAGGTGGCGCCGCCCCACCGCCGCCGCGGGGTGGCGCGCCTGCTGACCGACGAGGTGGACTGGATCGCCCGCACGCTGAGCCTGCGCATGCTGACGGCGCGGATGACGCTGGACCAGACCGCCGCGCAGGGGTTCTTCCGGCAGATCGGATACCAGCGCGAAGCGGTCCTGTGGGACTACGTGATGACGGCGGACGGCAGGACGCGCAACCTGCTCGTTGCGACGAAGCGGCTATGATGATCCGCCGCCGATGCGGCGGTCGACGAAGGGGAGGATGCTGTGGCCGACGACAAGCCGACCGATGGATTCGATGCGCTGCTGACCGAGGACCGTACCTTCGACCCGCCCGAGGCGTTCGCGAAGAACGCGAACATGAACGACCCGGACATCTATGCGAAGGCGGACGCCGACCCGGAGGCGTTCTGGGCCGGGATCGCGGGCGAGCTGGAGTGGAGCCGGCCCTGGGACACCATCCTGGACTGGCGGCCGCCCGACGCCAAGTGGTTCATCGGCGGAAAGATCAACGCCAGCGTCAACTGCGTCGACCGCCACGCGCTGGGCGGCCGCCGCGACAAGCGGGCCATCGTCTGGGAGGGCGAGCCCGGCGATCAGAAGACGCTCACCTACGGCGAGCTGCACGCCGAGGTCCAGAAGTGCGCCAACGTGCTGAAGCGGCTGGGCGTCGGCCACGGCGATCGGGTCGCCGTGTATCTGCCGATGATCCCGGAGTTGCCGATCGTGATGCTCGCCTGCGCGCGGATCGGCGCGGTCCACAGCGTGGTGTTCGGCGGCTTCTCGGCCGAGTCGCTGCGCGACCGGATCAACGACATGCAGGCGAAGCTGCTGGTCACCGCCGACGGCGGCTTCCGGCGGGGCGGCGTGGTGCCGCTGAAGGAGATCTCGGACGCGGCGCTCGACGGGGCGCCGAGCGTCCGGAACGTGCTGCTCGTGAAGCGTGAGGGCCTGGAGACGCCGTTCAAGGTGGTCGAGGGCCGCGACCACTGGTACCACGAGTTGATGTCGTGGGTCGGCGAGACCTGCCCGCCGCGCGAGAACGACGCCGAGGACCTGCTGTTCACCCTCTACACGTCGGGCACCACCGGCAAGCCGAAGGGGATCGCGCACACCACCGGCGGCTACCTCACGGGGACCTACATCACGACCAAGTGGGTGTTCGATCTCAAGGAGGACGACATCTACTGGTGCAGCGCCGACATCGGCTGGGTCACCGGGCACAGCTACCTGGTGTACGGCCCGCTGGCCAACGGCGCCACCTGCGTCATGTACGAGGGCGCGCCGGACACGCCGGGCCGCGACCGCTTCTGGGACATCATCGAGCGCCACAAGGTGAGCATCTTCTACACGGCGCCCACCGCCATCCGCGCCTTCATGAAGTGGGGCCCCGAGCACGTCTCGAAGCACGACCTCAGCACGCTGCGGCTGATCGGCTCGGTCGGCGAGCCGATCAATCCCGAGGCGTGGATGTGGTACCACCACCACGTCGGCGGCGACCGCTGCCCCATCGTCGACACCTGGTGGCAGACCGAGACCGGCAGCATCCTGATCACCCCGCTGCCGGGGCTGACGAAGCTCAAGCCGGGCTCCGCCTCGCGGCCCTTCCCGGGACTGAAGCCCGCCATCGTCACCGAGAGCGGCCAGCCGGTCGAGGTGGGCGGCGGCTACCTCGTGCAGACGCGCCCCTGGCCGTCGATGCTGCGCACCATCTACGGCGACCACGACCGCTACGTCGCCACCTACTGGAACCGCTGGGGCCACGCCACCTACGTCACCGGCGACGGCGCCAAGGTGGACGAGGACGGCTACTTCTGGCTGCTCGGCCGCGTCGACGACGTGCTGAACGTCGCCGGCCACCGCGTCGGCACCATGGAGGTCGAGAGCGCCCTCGTCGACCACCAGGAGGTGGCCGAGGCGGCCGTCGTCGGCAAGGAGCACGAGATCAAGGGACAGGCGATCTGCGCCTTCGTCACCCTGAAGGAGGGCGTCCAGTCGTCGGACGCCAAGGTGGAGGAGCTCCGGCAGCACGTCGCCACCAAGATCGGCGCCATCGCCAAGCCGGACGAGATCCTCTGGACGGTCGACCTGCCGAAGACCCGCTCCGGCAAGATCATGCGCCGCCTGCTGCGCGACATCGCCGCCGGCAAGGCGCTCGGCGACGTGACCACGCTGGCCGACCCGTCCATCGTCGCGAAGCTGCGGGAGCAGTACGAGGAGAAGGAGGGGTAGGAACTGTGCTCCCGTGCCGCGGCGAGGTCATACTTGCCGCGGTGCGGGCATCCTGCTACCGTCGAATCAGCGGTCAGGATCTGGAAGCACATTGATGACTACGCTCGCCTTCGACACGCACAGGGCCGTCAAGGCGTTGCGCCAGGCCGGTTTCAGTGACGACCAGGCCGAGGCCGTCACCGAACAGATCTCCGCCGCAATCGGTGAGAGCGTCGCGACCAAGGCCGACTTGGCGGCAGTTCGAACCGATGTGGCAGCCGTGCGGGCAGACATGGAAAAACTCGAGCTGCGCCTCACGCTGAAGCTGTACGCGGCCGTCGCCGCCGGCGTCGGGCCGGTCAAGGCGCTCGACTGGCTGGTCGGCTGACCTCTCTCACCTGGCGCGGGCGAGAATGTTGCGGACGAAGTCGGCGGAACCGGACTCCGCCTCGATTTCGGCTCTGATGTGCTCTGCGCGGCGGGAACGCTTGCGCAGGTAATCCTGCACATCGTCGGGGTGGCGGAGGCAGTAGCCGCGCACGAGGTAGACGTCGGCAAGGCTGAGCGTGTCGAGTTGCTCCACGATCTGCTCGGGGGTTGCGCCTGCCTCGAAGTGGGCAAGCAGGTTGTCGAGCGTGACTCGCGTGCCGCCGATGCGGATGCTGCCGTCGCTATCCGCCCCTATCGGGACGGGTTCGGTAGTCGCCTTCGGGATCATTGCCGCGCTTTCCTTGCTCCAGGATCGATCCTACCTGTACCAGCGTCGACGCCGCTCTGGCAGCGGGCTTGCTGCCGGGAAGGAATCTCCGTACAGTAGAGAGAGTCGCCGGCGAGTCCACGCACGAGGGCGTGTTCTGGTTGGCTGAACCCATAGTCTCAAGCGCACTCATGTCCCTCCGTCGGTACCAATCGGACGGGACGTGCTGCACATCATTTTGGAGCTCCAGGAATGGAATTCTCGCTCGATACTCTGTCGAAACTCATGGCGGACTCCGGTGTCAGGGGCCTTTCCATCACACGGCAACTCCAGCCACTGGGCGGCCGTGGTGACAGTGTGGCGCCGCCGACGTTCGCCCAGGCGGAAGGCGAGGAGAAGGGTCCGCGATACGTGTGGTCCGAGCGCCGCAGCCTCGACATCGTCGACGATGAGATCTTCAAGACATGTCTTCTCGATTCGCCGGCATCACAGGCCAACCGAATCGAAGAGGCCCTCCTGGAGCTGGTCTACGCCGGCAGCCTCACGCTTCCGCTTCATCAGATGGAGGTTCCGCACATTGGCCAGTTGACGGATCTGGAGCTCCCACACCGCGTGTATGACGCAGCCGTCGGCACTGCCACGCTGATGGACGGTACCTACTGGAAGAAATCCCCGGTCGCCAAGCAGCTTCGTGAGGCCAGCCGCAAGGATGCGCGTGCGCTACTGGAGCACGCCCCGCTGATTCTTGTCCTCGGTGGTTGGGACTCGCATTCTGGAACCGCGGCGAACGCTTGGCAGGGCCGCCACGAGAAGGCGGTCTGGTCCAAGATCGTCGCAGTCGACGCGTTCAAGATGACGCGTCCTGGTGGGCGACTCGATCCGATGGGTTTGCCACCTTCTCGCAAGGTTGATCTTGGCGACGGCAACAAGGAACTCAGCGTTCAGGGTCTCGGCGTGGTACCGCCGTCCCTCCAGAAGTTCCCACGCACTTCAGTCACGATGAGGTACGCGGAGCAACGATCGGTCATCTCGTTCGGAGTCTTGCGGAATCTCAGATTCGGTGGTAGCAGTAAGGACGACGTGGCACGCGACTTCCTCGCCGGGCTCGGCATCCTCGGCCTCGCCGCGCTTCATCGCAGCGGTGGACATCTGCGCAGCGAGTGCGATCTCGTCTGTGAGCGGACGAACGGTTGGCAAGTCCGCCGCGACGATGCCCCGGACGAAGCGCTGGCCGGTGTCACCGTCGAGCGAGCGCTTGAGGTCGTCAAGGAGGCGCTAGACCGTTTTCCCTCGGCCAAGCTGTCGTATCGTAGAAAGCCCATCGACATCAAGGTCCATGAGAATCTCGTCGCTGCGATGGGGCGAAGTGATTCCTGATGCTCGAGATCTCCGTCCGGTTTCTTGGTGGGGAGTACGTCTCCCAGACGCCCGGAGCGAAGTCCGAATGGCCTCCGCATCCGGCGCGCCTGCTCTACGCACTCATCGCCGCCTGGTACGAGAACGGCTGCAAGCAGATCGAACGTGAGGTGCTCAAGTGGCTGGAGTCGCAGGAAGCGCCGCGCATCGTTGCTCCTCGCGACGCTCCGGACGAGACGTACGAAGCCTGGCTCCCGATGAACAGCGTTCCGAACTGGGACAAGAAGGGCGGCAAGCGACCGACACTCCCAAGAGCGCGGAAAGTTCGGGCCAGCCGGTATGTCGGCGATACCCCCGTCAGATTCGTCTGGGACGTTGGCGCCACGGCGGAGCGCGAAGTCACACTACGCGATCTGTGTCGCCGGTGCACGAGGTTGGGTTCGGCCGAAAGCCTCGTCGCGATGCACGTAGGTCGACGCGCGGACCCGCACGGCCCTGCGTGGCGTCCTTCAGCTTTCGGGACAACGATGTTACGGACCCCCATGCCCGGCATCGTTGACGCGATCGCCGCATCCGACACACTTCTCCCGGGTCGCGTGCTGCCATGCGACTGGCGGGCCTACCGCTGGATCAGCAGTCGGCGGCCCGGTCGGATGCTCACCGTCGGATTGACCCGCGGGAACTGGCCCGTCGAGCACGCGCCACTACTCGCAGCCCAACTTCGGCAGACGCTGGTCGCTGTGACCGAAGCCGAACGTCTCTCCCTGCGTCCCATTCTCAACGGCCGCGAAGAGGACGGTTCTCCCCTGCGAAGGTCGCATCTCCATTTCTGTCCGCTCCCGCACGTCGGGTTCCGGCATGCGATCGGCTCCGTGCTGGGCGTCTCGTTCATCTTCCCACCAAACACCGACGAGTCCGACCGAGCCTACGTGGAGCGCATCATCGCGGCGTGGTTCGCGCAGGGCGGAGAACTGAGAGCGAGAGGGGGGCGGTTACTGTCGTTCGGACCGACAGACTCGCGCCGCACGCTCGCCGACGAACGATGGTGCCGGGCCGCCACCGTCTGGCAGACGGTCGTTCCGATGGAACTCCCGCGCCACGTGGCAAGACGCCGCGAGTGGAACCGCGACGACTGGAATCGCATTCCCGCAGAGATCACACTCGCCTGCTCCCAAGCCGGTCTGCCTCCTCCGGCCGAGGTCGAGGCATCGAATACCCCCTTCGCGATCGGGAGCCCGAATGCCCGCACCGTTCGGGGTCCGCACCGCCGCCCTGTCGTTCATGCACGCGTACTGTTCCCGAACGCAATCGAAGGACCTATTGTGGTGGGCGCGGGCAGGCATCTCGGATACGGCTTGATGGAACCCGTAGAGGCGCTGCCGTGACCTTTCCGGACTTTGCCGGGTTCTTCAAGGCCTGCCACGGCGTGGCTCCCTACCACTGGCAGGTGCGCCTTGCGAGTCAGGTACTCGCCGACCGACGCTGGCCCGATGCACTCGACCTGCCGACCGGCTCGGGAAAGACCTCGGCAATCGACATCGGGATCTACGCGCTGGCAGCAGCCGCACACGAAGGCACGTTCGGCGTCTACCCGCGCCGCATCGTCCTCATCGTCGACCGGCGTGTCCTGGTCGATCAAGCCTGGCGGCACGGCAAGCAGCTCCTGGAACGGATTGAGACCCAGACCGAACTTGCTCCGGTACGAAACGCGCTCGCAAGGCTCAGTCCCGTGCCAGCGAGCAGCATCAGGCTCCGCGGCGCCTGTCCGACCGACCCGCAGTGGTGCCGGTCAGCGGATCAGGTCCAGATAGTCGCCTCCACGGTCGACCAGATCGGTTCGCGGCTTCTCCTCCGGGGCTACGGCGTCACGCCACGCATGCGTTCGGTCGAGGCCGGCCTGGTCGGTCAGGACACACTGTTTCTGCTGGACGAAGCTCATCTTGCCGGGCCGTTCCTGGACACGGTTACACGCCTTGGGCGCCTGGAGCCCGTACGCGGCGTCGCTCCGCGCCGCCAGGTCGTACAGCTCAGCGCCACACCGGCCGTGACGGCAGCGAAGGTGCGCTTCGGCCTCGAACCCGAGGACCGTCAAGACCCCGCGCTCGTCCCGCGCCTGTCCGCTCGGAAGACCGTGCGCTGGTCGGACGATCGCATCGAGAACATCCTCACGACAATCGACGCACCGTGTGTGCTCCTGGTCACGAACACGGTCCGTACAGCCATCGATTGGTACGAGAGGGCAACGAAGGCTCTCGCGGCAGAACGCCGAAGAACGTTGGACCGAAAGCTCTTCCTGATAACGGGGCGCATGCGTCCGCTGGATCGCCAGGAGATCCTCGACGCCGTGGAGAGCCGGCTCGATGATCGCGAGCCGACACTGGTCGTCGCGACGCAGTGCGTGGAAGCCGGCGTCGACTGGGACTTCGACGCAATGATCTCCGAGAGTGCATCCTGGGATGCGCTCGTGCAGCGGATGGGCAGGGTGAACCGGCGCGGTGAACGCACCGACGCGTCGTGCGTCGTTTTGCAGGCCGACAGGAGCTACAAGGATCCGGAGACTGACGAACAGTCGTGTCCCGTCTACCGTCGGTACGAGATCGAGACCGCAAAGTGGCTCGCCCGTATCTCTGCGCTACGGTGTTCACCGGGGGCCATGCCCGCTCCTCCCGAGGGCTGCGTACGCCCTCCGGTATCTGCGCCCCTTCTGCTCGCGGAATACCTTGACCTGTGGTCTCAGAACCGGGCGGACGGCCCCGCGTACGACGTCTCGGTCTTTCTGCACGGCGTGCGACAGGACTACCAGGCTCACGTGATTTGGCGCGATCTCGATCCTGCGGCCGACCGCACGTTCCTCGAACCACTGCTGAAGGCCGTTCCGCCCTCGAGCCTGGAGGCGGCCGCGGTTCCACTTCGTAAACTTCGCGAATGGCTCGGCAAGCGTGAGGTAATCCGGCTCGGGGCCGAGATCGACATCGAGACGGCCGAGAACATCAAGGTCGGCGATACCGTGGTCGTTCCCACCGAATACGGCGGCATCGGCCGCCACGGCACGTTCGACGGGTCGGCCGGTCGTGTATCCGACATCAGTTCCGCAGCCATGCGCCAGCACCGGCGTCTTGAGTTCCAGCTCCACGAAGCGCCACCGGTTGAGGAGAGCGACTCGGTCGAGGAACAGGTCAACGCCTGGATTGCTGAAGACGAATCGCGGTCCATTCTGCAGGACTGGACATGGATAGACATCGGCCGCCGCTGGCTCTTCGTATCGGAATTGCCAATCGATCCCGACGACGACGGACAGACGTTCCAGCGCCGGCGCGTGGGTCTCGAAAGCCACTTGAACGGCGTCTCGGCCCGCACCCGCGCCGTCGCCGAACGGCTCGGTCTGCCGCCAGCGATGATCGAAGACTTGGCGCTGGCTGCAAGGCTGCACGATGTAGGCAAGCTCGATGATCGCTTCCAGCGACTCTGCGGACGGAAGCTGGACGCCGACCCGCTGGCTCAGAGCGGACATAGCTGGCTCGAGCGTCGCCGTCTAGCAGCAATGTCCGACTACCCCCGGGGTGAGCGGCACGAAGCGCTGTCCGTCGAGCTGATGATCCGACACGGCCTGCACAACACCGCTCAGGACTCCGATCTCGTCGAGCATCTCGTCGCAAGCCACCATGGCTGGGCAAGGCCCTTCGTTCGGGCTGCACGCGGCGTGGCACGCGTCAAGGATCGACTCTTCTGCTTCGCCTTCGATGACGAAGTTGCGCATTCGGAGGCAGAACACGCGCCTGCCCGATATCGGTCCGTTCAGGAGAACTTCGGTTGGCTTGGGCTCGCGTGGCTGGAAGCCATCGTGCAGTTGAGCGACCACCAGCAGGTGGAAACCCAGAATCGCGGAGAGCTCGCGCCTGCGGGCGGCGAACCGCTGCATTCCCGCCAATCGGAGGCGTTGGGAACGACGCCGCTTCTGGAAACCGCCCTGACGGCACTCAACGGTCTGGTGCCGGGCGACTATCTCGCGGCCCTCGGCGTGTTGCGAGCGTTGGATATCGCAGATGTGGATGCGCGTCTCCGGTGGCAAGGGACACAGCCGCACCTCACCACCACGCTCGGGATCGACGGTATCGTGGACCGTCTCGTGAACGTGCGCGGTAGCTTTCGCGGCGAATGGCCTGCCGAACTGAACAAGCTGTCGGCAGATCAGCGCGAGGAGCTCCTCCTGTCGGCGGGCGGACCATTTCGATCGCTTGTGGTGGCTCTCCTCTCGTCCGGTGGGCGCTCGGAAATGGACTTCGTTTCGGGAGGGCGCAGCGGCTTCAAGTCGATCTTCGAGTGGTCGACCACGGCGCAGGCGAGGGGGTTCTCCCCGGACGAACTCCGTCGCGCGCTAGTCGGACCGAGAGCTCTCGCCAAGGGGGGCAAGTCGTTTCGGTGGAGTCCTCTGGCCGCGCAGGGCGCACGCCGTCCACAGAGCGCGTCCAACGACAAGCGCTGCGAACCGTGGATCGAGTGGCTTGCCTTGATGGGCGTTTCCGCGCTCGTATCCGTGCCAGAGGTGCGATACGGCCGCCTTGCGACGCGCTCGACTGCCGTCTACGGCTACAGGTGGAACAGCAAGCGGTTCCGGTGGCCGCTCTGGAACGTCGCGCTTGCATGGCCGGACGCTTCTGCGGCCCTAGCCGGCAACCGCTATAGTCTCCGTGACGCGCGCTGGTGCGAGGCGGAGCGGCTCGCCTTCGGCCCCGACCGGAACCGTACGTATGGATTCGGACCGGGGCAGCCATGCTGGAAGTGAACACCCCTGCGCCGTTTAGTCATCGTTTGGCCATGCGTATGGGCGGCGGCGACCCATTCACCCCTTCCGGCTAAAATTATCCTTCTGCAAAGGAGATACTTGGTGCTAGAGTTATCCTCTTGAAAAGGATAACTCTGCGTGGCCGATACAACGCTCCCTCGCCTGCGGCAGATCCTCGGCGAGTTGCTCGCCGACTCCGAACAGAGGCCGCTGCCCGAACTCACACGACGCCGCGTATTCGGCACGGTGCGCTTTCCAGGAAAGGTCACAGCCATCGTAGGCATGCGCCGGGCTGGCAAGACCACGTTCCTGCACCAACTTCGCCAGGAACGCATCGAACGGGGCACCGCCCAGGCGCGCCTGCCCTACATTTCATTCGAGGACGAGCGCCTCGCGGATCTCGAGGCGACCCAGCTCGATCTGCTGCTATCCGAATACGATCGCCGCTTTCCGGGCGCTGACGACACCAGCGTCGTGACTTGGCACTTCGACGAAATTCAGATCGTACCCGGGTGGGAACTGTTCGTCCGACGGCTTCTGGATACCGAACGTCGCGAGGTGCTCATCACCGGATCGTCGGCGGCGCTTCTGTCGCGAGAGGTCGCAACGGCGCTACGAGGCCGCGCGTGGCAAGTATTGACTCATCCCTTCAGCTTCGAAGAGGCGCTCCGTCATCAGGGACGGAAAATTCCCGAGAACCCGACCGTCCTGACAAGCCGGGAGCGAGCGCGGCTGGAACGCGCCCTCCTGGCCTGGCTCGAGACGGGCGGCTTTCCGGAAGCGCAAGGTCTGGATCCGGCCACGCGGCATCAGCTCCTCAGGGACTACGTCGACGTGGCGATGCTGCGCGACGTGGTCGAGCGCCACGACGTGCGCAATGTGGCGGGCCTGCGCTGGCTGGTGCGGCATCTGCTGGGAAACGCCGGAGGACTGTTCAGCATCGAGAAGTTCCGCGCGGCGCTCAAATCGCAAGGCATCCCCATCGCCAAGGACACCCTGCACCAGTTCCTCGCGTACCTGGAGGACTGCTTCCTCGTGCGGATCGTCTGGATGGAATCGACGTCGGAGCGCCAACGCATGGTCAATCCGCGCAAGGCGTACCCGGTCGACCCGGGATTGATCCGCGTATTCGACCGCACCGGCCGGGCCAACCTGGGTCACGCGCTGGAGACAGCAGTACTGGTGGAACTCGAACGCCGCCGATTCGAGGTGACCTACGTACGAACCCACGAAGGCTATGAGGTCGATTTTCTCTCTCGGGACGCGACCGGCGAGATGGAGCTGATCCAGGTGTGCGCAGACCTCTCGGATCCGGCCACGACGGAGCGCGAGAGCCGGGCGCTAACCGCGGCCGGCAAGCTGTTTCCGCGCGCCCGCAAGCGACTCCTGACGTTGACGCACGACGGCATTCCCGCAGAACTGCCCGCTGGAATCGAAGTACATACCGCCTGCGAGTGGTTGCTGAAAGACGCGACGGCGCAGTGAGCTACGACCACGCTCCCCGCCGCCAAGAAAGGTGGCGAACGATTGTCGGTCCGCCATCAGCCATGCTTCGACCGCCCGGACGGCGACCCTCAACTCCATCCCCTCGGTCTGCGGTGTTGCGAAGAGGCGACCGCGCAGTTCGGGCGCGCATTCGTGACGGTCGAGGTCGCAGAGCACGAACCATGGGGAATGGCGGGCGCCAGCGTTGAATCCGTCGAGCCGCTGGCGCAGGTTACCGATCCCGTCGCACACGTACGGCGTGCCGGAAACGACGCCCGACGCATCGAAGAGCTTGAGGACGACCGCCTGATCGATGATGCCTTCCACCGCGAACGACACGGGTACGCGTCCGTGGATCGTCATCACGTTTCAGAAGTCGAAGCTGAACTGATCGGCGCTCGCGGGGGCCGCCTTGGGCAGGAGGGCGGCTCCGATTGACATCCCGCCTTTTTCGACCATGGCTCGTACGTCCTGGTAGCTTCTGCCCACCTTGATCTCGGTTCCCTGAGAGTCGGCATTGAGAACGTGAACCTCGTCGAGACCGATTCCCGCGTCCGCCAACAGCGCCGCCGAGTGCGTGGTGATCAGTACCTGCCGGCCGGACTTCGTATGCATCCGGGCCATGAAGCGCGGCAGGTGTCGCACCAGGGCGTCGTGCAGGGCGAGCTCGGGTTCTTCCAGCAGCAACGGGCCGCCTCCCTCCGCAAGGGACCACAGCAACCCGATCAAGCGCAGCGTGCCGTCCGAGAACGAGCGTTCGTATTGACGCGCCGCGCTGTGCCGCCAGTGACCGAAACGTGCTTCCAGGTGCCAGCGCCCCCCGGCATCCTGCTGAAGCGTCAGGCTGTCGAACTGCGGAATCGCGAACTTCAGAGCCTTGTTGATGTTGCGCAGCCGCGCGTCGCGCGTCTTGGACGGTGTCGAGGCGACCTTCTCGAGGAAGTCGCCGCCGAACGGATCGTCGTGCTTGCCGATGGACCGTTCGGGGTCGCGCACCAGATGGGGCACGATGTGAAGATAGCGGATGGACTTCAGGAAGTCGGCAAGCTCACGAAACTCCTGGTTCACGACGATCTGCTCCAGGTACGTCTGGGCCAGCCGTTCGGGGTCCTTCTCGTCCGGCGCCTCCGGCCGCTTGAGAACCAGCTCGTCCCGCTTTCGAACCTCCTCCTCCATCACCACGGGCAGGTGCTTCTGCGGGTGGTTTCGGAACCGCAGGCTGTAGGTCCACATGTCCGGCGTGTCGTCCGTACCTACCTGAACGGCCAGCTTGAGGCCAGCCGGCTTTCTTGCTTGCAGGGTCCGGATCTCGCCCATGCCGCCGCGCAACCGGACGGCCTCCCGATGGACCGTTCGGGGTCGCGCACCAGATGGGGCACGATGTGAAGATAGCGGATGGACTTCAGGAAGTCGGCAAGCTCACGAAACTCCTGGTTCACGACGATCTGCTCCAGGTACGTCTGGGCCAGCCGTTCGGGGTCCTTCTCGTCCGGCGCCTCCGGCCGCTTGAGAACCAGCTCGTCCCGCTTTCGAACCTCCTCCTCCATCACCACGGGCAGGTGCTTCTGCGGGTGGTTTCGGAACCGCAGGCTGTAGGTCCACATGTCCGGCGTGTCGTCCGTACCTACCTGAACGGCCAGCTTGAGGCCAGCCGGCTTTCTTGCTTGCAGGGTCCGGATCTCGCCCATGCCGCCGCGCAACCGGACGGCCTCCTTCAGACCGTGCCCGGCGGTGTCGCGCAGGAACCGAAGCGCGTCGAGCACGTTGGATTTCCCCGAGGCGTTCGGCCCGATCAGGAAGGCGCGGCGGCGCAGGCGCACGTCCACCGGCCCCCGGAAATTGCGCCAATGGCGCATGTGCAGGGACGTGATGAACATCTGCGGCGCGCGCGACGGTTTCATGGGGTCACATTTCGCGCACCGTGGCGGATGGCTTCAGCGACGGCAATTCCGGAAGGGCGGCCTGCCCACGAGAGCGCAATGGTCCGAACCCGAATACAGCGGCTGGCGGACCGGCGCTGGAGACCGGCGGCGGCAGCCCTCCCGTGGACTTCCGCCGCCTGCTCGCAGCGCCGTATGAGCGCGACCTTACGGTCGGGCTACTGCGATCCCCCGGCCACCGCGCCGGCGAGGATGTTGTAGAGCCCGTAGTTGCCCTCGTGGCAGGCGTACTCGTAGAGCGGCTCCGGGTTCCTGCGCATCGGCACCGAGAACGTCCAGGGCCGCGTCCACACCGTCGGGTCGTCGACGGTGACGTCGTACCGGAGCGTGTCGGCGTCCACGCGCGTGAGGCGCTCGACGAGCGTGAGGTTCGGCGTCGTCGAACCCCGCATGAAGTTCGTCTCGCGCAGGAAGTTCGTGGTCTCCACGACCAGGGTGTCGCCCTCCCAGCGGCCGCGCGAATCACCCGTCCACTGCCCGATGCCCGCATCCAGATGATCGCGTCCGTCCAGCGGAACGACGCGGGCGTTGTGGTTCATCTCGTTGTAGAGCACCACGGTGTCCTCGGTCTGGAACACCTGCACGTTGTTGTTGTACGCGCTCGGCGCCATCGGCGGGCCGGCGTTGACCCCCGGGATGGAGCGCTCGCCGATGCCGCGGGCCTCCCAGGAACCGGCCGGATGGTCCCGCCGCCGGTCGCGCCGCGCCGCCGCCCGCCACTCGCCG
>WTGR01000046.1:1419-3282 GCA_011523485.1 Acidobacteriota bacterium | reverse complement strand
ATCGCCAACTGCTGCGCGCGGTGACGCCGGCGCGGCGGGCGCTGTCGGGAGCACGCCTGCGGGAGTTGTTTGCAACGAACGACTTCGCGGGGGTCGAGGCGCTCTTCCGGTCGTGCTTCGACGCCATCCCCTACGAGTGGCACACCCGGAGCGAGATCGCGCGCTACGAGGGGTACTACGCGAGCGTTCTGTACTCCCACCTGGCAGGGGCCGGGATGGACGTGGCCGTCGAGGACAGCAGCAACCGGGGCCGGGTGGATCTGGCCGTGCGCTGCGGGGGACAGGTGTACCTGTTCGAGTGCAAGGTGGCCGAGCAGGAGCCCTCGGGCGCCGCCCTCGCACAGCTCCGCGAGCGGGACTACGCGGCGAAGTACCGCGCCTCGGGCCGGCCCGTCCACCTGATCGGCGTCGAGTTCAGCCGGGAGACCCGCAACATCGTCGCCTTCGATACCGCGCCCGCCTGAGGTCCCGGAGCAGCAGTCGGCGGGGTTGTCGTCACCGCAGCCCGATGAGCCCCCGCACCGACTCGGCCAGCGCCGGCGCGTCGTAGCCGACCCCTTCCTTGAAGACCAGCGTCACGTTGCGGATCTCCGCCTCGCGGCCCACCGGATCGCCGTCGATGACGACGAGGTCGGCCAGCTTGCCCGGCTCGATGGAGCCGAACCGCTCGTCCTCGCCCAGCACGCGGGCGCCGTTCAGCGACATGATCTGGATGACCTGCTCGGGGCTGAACCCGGACTCGAGCAGCAGCTCGTAGTTGCGCTGGTCGCCGTAGCCGGGCAGCGCCCCGCCCATGCCGGTGGGGTCGACCCCGGCGGCGAGCAGGCCGCCCGCCTCGACGAACATCCGCTCGAACGCCTGCGCCTTGGGGAACAGCTCGGCCATGGGGGCGTCGTCGCGCGCGGCGACGTCGGCGCGCGACTGCAGGTACTCGTCGCGGGCGCCGGGGGCCAGCATGTCGAGGACCCGTTGCTCCAGCGGCGGCCGGTTGGGGATGGCGAGCTCGTAGACGGGCAGCGTGGAGGTCATCGCCACGCCCTGGTCGACCATCTCCCGGATGGTGGCCGCCACTTCCTCGCCCTCGAGGTCGACCTCCAGCAGGTTCCGCTGCACGCCGGGCGGGCAGACGCCGGGCTGCTTGCCGGGGACGTAGTCGCTGTTGGTGAAGAAGCCGTGCTCGATGTTGTCGATGCCCATGGCCACCGCCTCGCGGAACGAGACCGAGCAGAGGTGGCCGGTGACCCGCACGCCCCGCCGGTGCGCCTCGTCGATGGCCGCGGCCAGCTCCTCGTCGCCGATGCGGGTGTAGGCCTTGAACCAGTCGACCCCCTCGTCGGCCCAGTAGGCGACGACGCGGCGGGCGTCCTCCGGCGTGCTGACCTGGAACATCTGCGACATGGCGCCGGCCCCCGACAGGTACGGCCCGGTGATGAACATCCGCGGGCCGATCTCCTGCCCCTCCTGGATCGAGCGCTTCAGGTTCAGCTCGCTGTAGGGCGAGAAGGCGCCGGTGGTGCGGATGGTGGTCACACCGCTCGCCAGGTACAGGCGCGGCGCGCTGAAGTTGAGCTGCACCCGCCGGCCGCGGGTCATGTAGAAGGTGTGGTCGTGCAGGCCGACGAAGCCGGGGACGACCGTGTGGCCGTCGAGGGCCAGGACGCGGGCGCCGCCGGGGATGTCGACCTCGGCATCGGGACCGACCGCCGCGATCCGGCCGTCCCGGATCAGGACGGTCCGGCCGCTGGCCGCCGGACTGCCCGTGCCGTCCACCACCTGCACGCCGGTCAGGGCCACCACCGGCTCGCCGACCTCGACGAACTGGCGCACGGCGCCCGAGAGCGTGTCCGCCGGCTGCGCGGCGCA
>WTGR01000046.1:0-1319 GCA_011523485.1 Acidobacteriota bacterium | reverse complement strand
TCGCGCAGGATCCAGCGCACCCGGTCGGCGGTGGTGACCCAGTTCATGCGCGGCATGGTGCCGCTCCACTCCACCGGGTTGAAGAACGCGCGGTCGAGGTTCAGCAGCGGCTCGAGCGGGTCCGGCAGGTCGCCGATCTCCAGGGTCAGCAGCAGCCGGTGGTCGACCGGCCGGTCGAACTCGTCGCGGTAGCGCTCGATGTCGGCCCCGACGTCGGGGTGGCTGCGCAGCTCGCGGAACCTGTCTCCGTGGTCCGGCGCGGCCGGCGTGTCGGTGACCGTGACCGTGCCGAGGGTGGCGTCGTCGGCGAAATAGTTCCCGTAGACGTGGTCGATCGCCTGTACGCGGTTGGCGAACGGCACCTCGCCCGGCGCATCGAAGCGGACCTCGACGATGTAGCGTTCGGCCGGCGCGATGACCACGCTGTCGACCCAGTTCTGCCGCTCGAACTTTCCGATGTCCGACGCCACCAGCTTGATCGGGGCGCCGCCGAACGACACGTTGAACGTGCGGGTGTTCGAGACGTTGGTCAGGAAGAAGCGGACGACCTCGCCGCGGTCGACGGTCAGGCGGTAGTCCGGATCGCCGTTGACGAGCAGCAGGTTCCCGAAGCGGCCCATCATGGCGTGCGTGGCCCGGTCGCGGCCGAACGGCGCGAGGCCCGCCGCGTCGACGAGCAGGTCGTCGAGCATCAGCACCTGCTCGCGGTTGGCCGGACCGAAGTATGCCGGGTCGGCCGCTTCCACCTGCAGGTTGCCGTACAGCCCCAGGTCCTGCTGGACGTCCTCGCGGTGATGGGGGTGGTACCAGTAGAGCCCCGCGTCCGGGAAGTGGATGCGGTACTGGAAGGTCTCGCCCGGCTCGATCGGGTCCTGCGTGAGGCCGGGGACCCCGTCGAAGCGGTTCTCGAGCCGGATGCCGTGCCAGTGGACGGCGGTCGGCAGGCTGAGCCGGTTGGTGACGTTCACCGTGATGGTGGCGTCCTGCGGCACGTGGATGAGCGGACCGGGGTACTGCCCGTTGAAGCCGTACATCGTGAGCGTGCGGCCCTCGATGGTGCGCTCGACGAGACCCGCTTCGAGGTCGAGCGTGCCGCCGTCCCCCAGGCGGACGATTTCGCGCGGGCGCGCCGGTGGGAGTGGCGCCGCCGTGGACGGCAGGAACGGATCGACCGGCGGCGTCAGGCGGCCGACGCCCGGCATCATCGCCACCGACGGGTGCATCGGCGGGCGCCGCCAGCCGCGGGTCGGCGGCGGGGGCGCGGCGCCGCCGACCATTCCGGTCAGCGCCAGCAGGTCCTCCGGCTCCATCCGCATGCC
>WTGR01000012.1 GCA_011523485.1 Acidobacteriota bacterium | reverse complement strand
AGGGCGCGGCGGTCGCGCAGTTGAAGGCCCGCGGCTACGCGGACAAGTACCGCGATCGGGGCGAACCGATCCATCTCATCGGGGTGGAGTTCAGCCGGGAGGTCCGCAACCTGGCGGCGTTCGACGTCGAGCAGGCTTGAAGGCGCTCCGAACACCACGGCGCTCCCACGTGCTCTTCTTCATCGTCGTGAAGCAACACGGAGGTAGCATGCACATCCGCGCGATTCTCCTCTTGACGGTAGCTCTCTCGCTGCCGCTGACGGCCGGCGCACAGGGCGGCACCGTGGCCGGCGGCACGATGGGTTTCCATCATCCGAACGCAGCGTGGCCGGGCGCGTTCGTCGGCGCGACTGTCTCCGTCTGGCGCATCGAGCCGTACGGCTCCCTGAGCTACGACTACGACAGGGTCCAACTCGCTGAGGCTGGCGCAGTCGGGCCGGACGCCGTGTGGGGCACGCTGGGGGTATGGGCGATCCAGACCGGTGTAGGTCTGCCAATAGTCCGCATGGACACAGCGCGTGCAACCGTGCGGGCAGGCACCAGCACGGCAGTGCGTGGCCCGCCGTACGCAAAGGGCGTCAACCCGACCATCGGCATGTCGCTGCGCCTCGGACAGCGGTGGGGCGGCGTCGCCGAGATGGATCGTGCCTTTCCCGACAACGGCCCCGCGTTCACCCTGACACGCGCCGGCTTGTTCGTCGGTTGGTAAAGGGCGCGCCCGCATCCGGTAGCGGGCCCCGCCCGGCCGTGTCCTGACGGACGGACTACCGACCCCGGGAAGCCCACCGCCGGAGGTGGGAACACCGGGCGACAGCGGCGCTGGGGACTGCGCCGAGGCCGCCGCCCGGCCGCCGCTCCCCAGCCCCCAGAGGGTAAGAATCAAAGAGCTAATCGAGCGTCCTCGACACGCGAAAACCGGCGGTGTCGTGCCGAAAGTCGGCCCAGCCCCCGACGCGCGCGCCGGGACGCTGGTACTCCGCTACGTCGTCCCAGGAACCGCCGCGCGACACACGGCGGCCGCAGTCGCCCTGCACGCAGTCCTCCGTCCACTCCCACAGATTTCCGACCATGTCAGACAGACCTGCGGCGTTGGAACCATACGAGCCGACCGGGCACGTTCCGGAGGTCTCCGTACGCTCGATGTCGCATCCGCGCTGCGACCCGGCCGCCGCCCGCTCCCATTCCGCCTCGGTCGGCAACCGATACCGCACACCCGTCGTTCGGCTCAGCCACGACACATACGCCTGCGCGTCGTCCCAGCTCACGCACGCCACCGGATGACGGTCCGTCTGCGGAAAGCCGGGACCCCGCCACGAATTGCCATTGCCCTCACCCAGGGTGATACATTCGCCACCCGCGCCACCGCCTGTTGCCGACGCGAACGCCCGATACTCTCCCACTGTCACCTCGTAGCGTCCCATCGCCAGATTGCCGCCCGGCAGCACCACCATCTCCGGGCACTCGGCGCAGTCCCGGAAGACACCGCCGGGACGCAGGCGCACATCCCCACCGGCTGCTGTTCCAAAGGCCGGCGCAGGCGCGCCGGCGACTCGAGAGCCGGAAGCCTCCGACGACCCCGCCCCGCCTACGCGCGTACCGGTTGGCGCGGGCACAGCACCCGCCGGCCTGCGCAGCGCGGCCAGACGCGCCTGCGCCAGCTCACTGAACACCCCGTTCGGGAACCGCCGCAGATACGCCTCGAACTCCGCCGGGTTCGTGCTGTTCATCACCGACTGCCAGAACAAGTTCTCCTGCGCGGTGGTGGCCGCCGGCGATGCTGCCGGCGCGTTCGGCGGCGAAGGCTGCGCGGACGACGCGTCCACCGCCACCACCGGCGCGGAACCGCCCGCCGTGCGCAGCGCCGTCGCCGACGCACCGTCCAGATACCCCGTCGAGCGCGCGCCGCGAGACGTCTGCCACCGCCGTATCGCTGCCCGCGTCCGCGGACCGAACAGACCGTCCGCTGCTCCGGGGTCGAACCCCGCAGACTGCAGCCCCTGCTGGACCTCGCGCCGCGCAGCACGGTCGAGACCCAGCTCCTCCTCGATGACCGGAGCGTTGCAGCCCCACACCCGCACGATGCATCCAGAGCCGTCGCCACGAGAACGACACTCCGCCAGCGCCGCCTCGCGCGCGCCGGCCCCCGAAGCATAGGACTCGGCCCAGCCCACCGCCGTGCTGCCGACGGCCTGGTCGGCCGCATACGCCCCGCACCGACCGAACGTCAGCACCACCGAGCACCCCGCGCCGCACTCGCGCAACGCGGCTTCCCGCGCCGCCGACGCCGTCTCGTAGTCCACGGCCCAGCCCCACCGATCCCCGCGACGTTCATCGACCGCCAGCGCACCCACCGGAGTCTGGGCGACGGCCGGCAACGCTGAAGACAAGGAAGCGCAGACCACGACCACGACCCACGACCATCGGGATGCCTTCATCGGGTCTCTCCCTTCCCCGGCTGGAACGCCCGTCATGGGTCCTACTCTACCGCCTGGCTGTTGCATCTCGACGTGCTCGGCGGCAGCAGCAGCACCACCGCGATCGGTCTGGACTTGCCAGAAGACGGCGCCGAATCGAACGTCGAAGGCACGAGCGGATTACGGCGATTCGTGGCGCGACCCTGGCTTTCCGCAGACGGACCGTCATCCGGTGGCGTACGTGAGCTGGGACGATGCACAGGAGTATGTGTCGTGGCTGAGTCGCCGTACGGGTGCGACGTATCGGTTGCCGACCGAGGCGGAGTGGGAGCGTGCGGCTGCCGGGTCTCAGCCCGGGTGTGACCGATTGGGGTTGGGGACAAGACCGGATGGAACGTGCCCTGTCGGTTCGCACGGCTCGAACGCGGCGGGCCTGTCGGACATGGTTGGGAACTTGTGGGAGTGGACATCGGACTGCTGGGAAGGGGATTGCCGCCGTCGAGTGGTTCGCGGCGGCTCCTGGATCCTCGTCGCGGAGCACCTCCGGCCTGGCGCGCGCATCGGTTACTTCGCCGGCCTCCGGAACTTCCTCCGGGGTTTTCGCGTGTCGAGGACGCTTGATTGACTCGTCGGGCGACAGTGGTCAGGATGTGCGCCGAACGGGTCCGGCGGTGGATGCTCGCCGCCGCGGACCGGGTTCGTGCCGATGCGCACGCCTGGGTCGGAGGCGTCGGCTCCAACGCAAGCGGGCGGCCCGACCGCCGAGAATTTTTCGCGGCGCGCCGTTCGGTTCGGCCGCACCGGACGCCTGTACCTATGAAAGCTGTTTCCTGATGCGGTGCGAAGCGAGCCGTACCGAGTCGCACGACAG
>WTGR01000371.1 GCA_011523485.1 Acidobacteriota bacterium | reverse complement strand
GGGGGATGGTGTGGAACGTCCAGAGGTGCTCGCCCGTCCGCACGTCGAAGCCGCGGACGTCGCCGCGCGGGGACTGCTTGTTCGCGATCCGCTGGTTGGTGGTGATGTCCTCGACGTAGGAGCCGATGACCACTACGTCGTTGACGATGACCGGGGCCGAGTTCCAGTAGAACTCCGGGAACGGGCGGATGAGGCCGAGCCGCAGGTCCACCTCGCCCGATTCGCCGAAACCGGCGTCCCGCTCGCCGGTACGCGCGTCCAGCGACACGAGCTTCGGACCGAGCGTCGCGATGATCCGCGCGTCCTCGCCGTCTGTCCACCAGGCGATGCCGCGCGTCTGCCGCACCCGCACGCCGTCGCTCGGTCCCGTGTTCCAGAGCACCTCGCCGGTGGTCGGCTCGAGCGCCGCGATGGTGCCCAGGCCGGTGCTGAAGTAGAGCATCCCGCCCGCCATCAGCGGCGTGGTCTGCGAGCCGACCGGGCCGCGCGTGGCGTTGCCGTCGCGGATGGCGTCGGGGATGACCGGCTGCCGCCAGACGATCTCCACGTCGCCGACGTTCTCGGCGTTGATCTGGTCGAGCGCGGAGTACTTCGTGCCCGCCTGGTCCGCCGCGTAGGACGGCCATTCGACGGTCTGGCCGGCCGCGGGCGCGGCGAGACCGAGCACGAGGACCGAAACCAGAATGCGGCCCGCTACACGGGCCTGCAGGGTGCGGGTTGCGATGTACGGCATCTCCGTCTCCCTTCGGCGAACGGAGGTCAGTCTACCGCCAACCCGCGTTTCGGCAAACCACGGTGAAGCGACGTGGAGACTCTCATGTATCTGCTTCAGAAGCACGACTCCGGCCGGGAGCCCGCGGCTCACCGCGGGCTCTCGAACGAAGGTCACTCGAGCTCGAACGGGAGGCGTAAGTCCGTGTCTCCGCCGATGATCAGCGTGTAGGTGCCCCTCTCCCACGCACCGGTCGGAGAGGCGAAGTACAGGTCGCCCCGCACGCAGGGTCCGGTCCGAGTGGCGTAGACCACCAATTGCCGGATGCCGCTGTCGACGAAGAACCGGAACTGATGGTCGGGGCAACGGCCGCCCGGAAAGTAGCCTGTGACCGGATCGACTGCGAGCGTGTGGAGCTGCAGATGCAACGGAAGCAGCTCGGCACGAGCCCGCCGGTAGTCCCGCTGCGAGGTCAGCGGAACCTCCACGCCGTCCGGTCGTACGATGGAGAAGTCGCGGCGCGCGATCGTCACCGCGCCGCCCGACAGGACCTGCATCCCCAGGTCGACGAGCAGCCACTTCGGGTCGTGGTCGCCCCAGGAATAGTAGTGCGCCGCGACGATGTGCAGGCGGTCGCTCTCGTATTCCACCACGTTGCGTTCGACTTGATTGGCTGCATCCGGTCGAATGACCTCGTCGTCCTGCGCGCGAAGCTCGCCGGTCGAAAGGACACCGGCGAGCACGACCGCGATGAACGCGACAGCGGCAGCGATACCCAAGTCCCGCATGGTTGTGCCTCAGTCGATCTCGAACGGCAGGCGTATGTCCGTGTCGCCGCCGATGACGAGCGTGTAGGCGCCCCCGCCCCAGGCGCCGTCGGGTGCCTCGAAGAACAGGTCGCCCCGGACGCACGATCCCTGCCAGCTCGCGTGGACCTCCGTCTGCCGGAGCTCTCCGGTGGGAACGAAGAACCGGAAATTGTGGACTTCACACGGGATCGGGAAGTAGCCTGCGATCGGTTGCTCTCGCGCGTGGCTCTGCAGCATCATCGGCCTCAACTGCCGGTGGGCCCGCCGGAAGGCGGGCAGGGTGCTCAGCGGCACGTGGAGGTCACCCGGTCCTTCGATGGAGAAGTCACGGCGGGCCACCCTGATCGGGTCTCCCGACCTGACGTCCACGGCGACATCGATGAGCAGCCACTTCGGGTCGTGGCTTCCCGGAGAGTAGTAATGCACCGCGACGACCTGCAGGCGATCGCTGGAGTACTCGACGATTCTTCGTCCCAGGCGGTTCACTTCATGGGGTTCGCCGACCGTCTCCCTGTCCGTGGCCCGTTGGGCCGTGAGCGGCGGCGGGGCGAGCATTACGGCGACGGACACGAGGGCGGCAGCGATGAGCGGGAAACGCATGGGGTTACCTCCCAACCCAGGCGCGGCATCTCCTTCCATCGTAGCGGAATTCAGCCGCGGCGGGCTGCCGAGAGTCAGTGGATCTCGATTGGCAGGCGTGCGTTCGTGTCACCCCCGATGACGAGCGTGTACGTGCCGCGGCTCCAAGTGCCCGTGGGTGAGGCGAAGAACAGGTCACCCCGCAGGCACCCGCCTGGGAAGGCATCGATCACGGTGTGCCGGATGCCGCTGTCGACGAAGAATCGGAAGTCGTTCATGGCGTACCGTGCGCACCCCCCGCCCAGGAAGTAGTCGCGGATCGCGTCCCGGCGGTCGTAGAGTGCAAGCGACATCGGCAGCAGATCGGCACGAGACCTTCGGTACTCGCGCTGCGAGGCCAAAGGCAGGTCCGCGCCGTCCGGCCGTACGATCGAGATGTCGCGGCGCGCGACGGTCAGCGAACCGCCAGACATGACCTTTATCCCGACATCGATGAGCAGCCATCTCGGGTCGTGAGGACCTTGAAAGTAATAGTGCGTCGCGATGATCTGCACGCGGTCATTGCGGTACTCCACAACGTCGTCTTCCAGGCGGTTCACGGAACTGGACTCTTCGACAGAAGCGTCCTGGGCGCGGGCGCCGCCAGCCAGCAGGACGCCGGCAAGCACGCCAGCGAAGGCGAAGTATGGGGTCCGCATCGGTTGTCTCCTTGCGGACGCGGCGGCCCCGACGTGGTGGGGACGGCTGCGGACACGCCCGCGGGACAGGCGGGAGTCGCGGCGGCCGGGGTGACGGGAAAGCACTCCGGCCGCCGCGGAAGAGGCGCTACGACAGCCCGGACAGCTCCTTCAGCTTGCCCGTGCTGTCGCCGAAGTTGTCCACGCGAACGCCGAGCCGGTGCAGCATGGTGAGCTGCAGGTTGGTCATCGGGTTCGTGTCCGCCGGATAGACGAGGTGGCGGTTGCCCCGGATGGCGCCGCCGTCGTGTCCCAGCAGCAGCAGCGGGACGTTGTTGTACTGGTGGGCGTCGCCGTCCCGGATCGGGGCGCCGTAGAGCAGCATCACGTTGTCGATCAGCGAGCCGTCGCCGTCGGGCGTGCCGGCCAGCTTGGACACGAACTCGCTGAAGAGCGAGACGTGGTACTCGTTGATCTTCTTCACCTTCTCGATCTTCTCGCGGTCCCCGCGGT
>WTGR01000463.1 GCA_011523485.1 Acidobacteriota bacterium | reverse complement strand
GCGCCGGTGGGCCTGGAGATCACGGACGAGTTGTTGCTGCAGCTTGCCGACGTCAAGACCGACGGCAACATCGTGCCGCCACCGACTCTTACCGTGGACAGGCGCGTGCTGCTCGGAACTCCGGTTGCAGTCGTCACCGTCATGCCGTCCGACACGCCGCCGGTGCGCCACAGGGGACGGATCTGGATTCGCGTAGGACCGAGGCGCGCCATCGCCAGCGCCCAGGACGAGAGGATTCTGAACGAGAAGCGGCGGCATCGGGATCCCCACTTCGACGCGCAACCGGTGCCCACCGCACGTGTCGCCGATCTCGACCTGCGGCGATTCGAGGAGGAGTACCTTCCCCTGGCTGTCGACGCTGCGGCCCTCGCAGGGAACGATCGGAGCGTGGATCAACGTCTCGCCGCGCTGAAGATGATCGCCGGCGTCGACGACCCGAGACCCACCATCGCCGGCATCCTCGTCCTCGGCAGGAACCCGCAGGACTTCCTGCCGGCCGCGTACGCACAGTTTCTGCGGATCGCCGGTACGGACCTCGCCGACCCCGTGGTCGACGATGGGCGATGCAGCGGGCCGATCGCCCACTTGGTCCATTGTCTGGACGACAAGCTGCTCGCGCACAATCGGACGGCCGTGGACTTCACGTCAGGGCCGACGGAAACGCGCACGCCGACCTATCCCATGGCGGCACTGCAGCAGCTCGTCCGCAACGCGGTCATGCACAGAACCTACGAGGGCACGAATGCGCCGATCCACGTCTACTGGTTCGACGACCGCATCGAGATCACCAGTCCGGGCGGCCCCTACGGCGCCCTCACCGCCGAGAACTTCGGACAGCCGGGGATGGTGGACTATCGCAACCAGATTCTGGCCGAAGCGATGCGGGTGCTCGGACTGGCCCAGCGCTACGGTGCGGGCATCCCCACGGCGCGACGCGCCCTGCTGGCCAACGGGCAGCCCGAACCCGATTTCCGCGTCGAACCCAACTGGATTCACTGCACGGTGAGAGGCCGTACGGGATGACGCCCGTCCTTACGTTCTTCAACAACAAGGGGGGCGTAGGAAAGACGTCCCTCGTGTACCACGCGGCCTGGATGCTGTCGGAGCTGGACTACACGGTGCTGGTCGTCGATCTCGACCCCCAGGCCAACCTGACGGCCGCCTTCCTCGACGAGGACGCGCTCGCCGAGCTGTGGGACGATGCATCTTCTTCGTCCGGCCGGACGATCTACCGGTGCGTCGAGCCGCTGACGAGGGTCGGGGACATCGAAGAACCCGAGCTGCGACGGCCCGCGGACGGGCTACACCTGCTGCCCGGCGATCTGGCCCTGTCCGGCTTCGAGGACCTGCTGTCCACCGAGTGGCCGAACTGCCTGGGAAGCGGGAACCTGTACCGGGCGTTTCGGGTGGTGACCGCGTTCTGGCAGGTCGTGCAGAAGGGCGCCGCGAAGGCGCGTGCCGACATCGTGCTGGTCGACGTCGGTCCCAGCCTGGGGGCCATCAACCGTTCCGCCCTGATTGCGACGGACTTCGTCGCGGTACCGCTTGCCGCCGACCTGTTCTCCCGGCAGGGGTTGCGCAATCTTGGGCCGACGCTTCGTCGATGGCGGCTGGACTGGAAGAAGAGACGCAACAACTGGGCCGATCCCGATTTCGACCTGCCGGCCGGCGACATGCAGCCCATCGGCTACCTGATTCAACAACACGGAGTGCGGCTGAGTCGCCCGGTCGCGGCGTACGACCGCTGGGCCAGGCAGATGCCGGGCGAGTATGCCCGTAGCGTTCTGGGCATCGACCCTTCAGCGAGTGCTGCCGACCCGGAGAGCGACGAACACTGCATAGCCACCGTCAAGCACTACCGCAGCCTCGTCCCGCTCGCCCGGGACGCCCGCAAGCCGATCTTCTCGTTGTCCGCGGGAGACGGCGCCCTGGGCAGTCACGCCGCCGCCGCGCGCGCGGCCTTCGACGACTTCAGGACTCTGGTCGAGAACATCCTTCAACGGACGCACGCCGTGGCCGGAACAAGACCATGAGAAGCCAATCGAGGAAAGTCGGATCGGAGCCGCAGGGGAAGCCGGATGTCGCGTGACACGCCAGTCGAGTCCGCTCGTCGGCTGGTCGCAGACGCATCGCGGATCGTCGGCTTCACCGGGGCCGGCATCTCGACCGAGTCCGGCGTGCCCGATTTCCGCAGCCCGAACGGCGTGTGGGCGCAGAACCGCATCGTCGACTTCCAGGAGTTCGTCTCCAGCGAGGCGGGCCGCGTCGAGTACTGGCGGCAGAAGGCCCTGGCCTGGCCCGCCATGCGCGACGCGCGGCCGAACGCTGGGCACTACGCCTTCGTCGAGCTCCACGAGCAGGGCCGGCTGGACGCGCTGGTCACGCAGAACATCGAGCGCCTGCACCAGCGCTCGGGGCTGCCTGCCGACAAGGTGCTGGAGCTGCACGGTACCACCACCGAAGCGGTTTGCCTCGCCTGTGGCGACCGGATCACGTCGGACGAGGCGTGCCGGCGTATCGAGGGGGGCGAGAAGGCGCCGCGCTGCCGGGAGTGCGGCGGGTTCCTCAAGCCGGCCACGATCTCGTTCGGGCAGGCGATGCCGCACGACGTCATGGCGCGGGCACAGGTCGCGGCCGAGACGTGCGACCTGCTGATCGCGGTAGGCTCGTCGCTGGTGGTCGAGCCGGCCGCATCGATCCCGCGGGTGGCCCGGCAGGCGGGGGCGCGGCTGATCATCGTCAACCGCGATCCGACCCCGCTCGACGGCATCGCCGACGCGGTGGTGCACGGCGAGATCGGCGCCGTGCTGCCCGAGCTGGTGCGCCGGGACGGGTGACCGACCGGGGCGCGTGACGGAGCCGCTGCTCCGCGCACCTCCGCGCACCGAGCGCCGCCGAAATACCCGATGCCCGAGCTGCCCGAAGTCGAGACGGTGCGTCGGACACTGGCGGCCGTCGTCGAGGGGCGGTCTATCACGGCGGTCTCGTTCGCCTGGCCGCGGACCTGCGCCGACGACCCGCGCGCGACAGAGACACGTTTGGCCGGCCAGCACATCGAGCGGCTCGAGCGCTACGGGAAGTACCTGCTGTTCCGGCTTCGCAGGGACAGCCGCGATTCGCTGCTGGTGATCCACCTGCGGATGACCGGCAACTTGATCGTCAACGGCGCGCCCGGCGAGCACACCCGCGCGAGCATGACCCTGGACGACGGCACGGCGGTGGTGTTTCAGGACATCCGCAAGTTCGGGCGCTGGCAGTGGTCGGAGCGGCTGCCGGCGCGCCTGGCCGCGC
>WTGR01000498.1 GCA_011523485.1 Acidobacteriota bacterium | reverse complement strand
CGACGTGCCGCAAACGCCGCCTGACGCTCATCTAACAATGATGTCGTGCACCCGCCCCGTGGAGCGCGCTTGCCACCGCGCGCCTCCGCCAGCGCATCGCGCAGGCTCGTCTGGCTGCCTGAAGCGATCAGCGCCGCAGCCGCCTCGAGAAGCTCCTTCGGCTCGTTCCGCGCCGCGTAGGCCTCCCGGACGTTCAGTTGACCCAGCCGCAGCAGCGGTCCCAGGCAAGGGGCCGCCGCCAGGGCCGCGCGCACACGCCCCACGGAACGCTCCGACACGCCCATCCGGCGCGCGAGATCGGCGCTGGTAGGAGCCGGCATGGGCTCCGGGATGTCCGGCACGTCCGACGCGCTCGGCGGACCGGCAGACTCGGGGGCGGGCGGCTCGGAAGCCGTACCGTCGACCAACCGCGGCGCCGAAACCGCCCCACCCCCCTCGTCGGGCGCGGCGGCCGAAGACGGACGCTCGTCCGCCCTCGACCCTGGAGCCGGCACCGAGTTCCCGTCTCCCGCAACCGAGGCCCCCGCGGTCGGCGCCCCCGCGGTCGGCGGCGCCGCGGCCGAGCCGCCCGCCGCGGCCGAGCCGCCCGCCGCGGCCGCCGGGCGAGCCGGCCCCGCCACGTCCCCGTCCGCACCGGAATGCGGAGGCGAGGCGCCGGCCCCGCGGTGCTCCAGTCTCCACCGCCGGTTGCGCGCGCGATCGCGCAGCGCCTGGCGCTCCCGCCGCGCCTCGACCGCCATGCGGTGCAGCTGCTCGGCGATGTAGGCGCGCTGCGACGGTACGAGACTGCGCCGGTGCAGATTCGCCGACGCCGCGATCTCGTAGATCGTCTCCTCGTCGGCGATCTGCTCGATGGGGATCTGTACCCCGGCCTCGAGCCCGGCCCGCACGCGGTTGCGGCCGTCGACGATTTCGGTCCCGAAGACGAGAACCGGCTGGCGAATGCCATGCTTGCGGATATCCGCGACCAGATCCTCGTAGATGGATGGCGGCAGCAGGGGGAACAGCGCCGCCGCGGAGTGGACGGTGTAGGTGACCCCGTCGACGACGTAGGTCTCCTTGCCTGCGAGTTCGTCACGATCCGGAGCGGGCTCGTTCGTCGCCATCGGCCGGAACCTCCCCTCTGGACACGAGTTGCGTGCGGCGCCGGCGGCCCCGTTCAGCGGCGCCGGATGGGGGCGGACGAACGACGCTCGGCCTCTTCGGCCTCTTCGGCCCCCTCCAAAGCGGCCAGGTCGCCGGCGACGTCATCGGCGTCCCGGGAAGAAGCGTCCGGATCGGGCGTCTCCCGCGGGTCGTCTCCCAGACCGCTGGAAGGAGAGCGTTCCGCCCCAGCCCCGTCGGGCTGACCGGCGTAGCCGCGCAGCCACGCGCCGGTCGCCCGGGGCGACAGCGCCAGGTTGTCCGTGGTCGACGGCGGGAAGTACAGCGTCGCGCCGACCGCCTCGCGGTCCGCCGCGACTTCCAGCGCGAACAGACGCAGGCGTTGCTGCATGTGGGCCCTGCCGTACATCCAGCGGTCGTAACGCTGGCGCAAGACGAAGCCGAGCAGCAACGCCAGCGCGTAGTAGGCCAGATACAGGAAGAGTCGCATCAGCCTGATACCTCCCGGCTGCCGGCGAACGGTTTCCGGCCGCCGCCGAGCGCACCGTCGTTACACTACCGGCCGGAGGTCAGCCCCCATGTCGCACGAAGCCGGCAACGACCCTTCGACCAGGGAGAGCATCCACCAGGCGAAGCAGGCCGCCGTGGCGCGCGCGAGGGCCACGCCATCGGGGGTATCCATCCCGGACACCGCACACGGGGTCGACGCGCACATGGACCGCATTGCGGCCCAGTCGCGCACCGCGCGCGCGCCGCGCGAGGTCCGCAAGGGCATCGAAGGCCACCGCCTGGAACTGCAGCTCGCCGCCCTCGCCCGAGGCAAGGAGACCCAGCCGGCGGCGGCGTCGACGGCCAAGACGGGCGCTTCCGACGGAGCAATCGCGGTAAGCGTGATCAGCCGCGACCAGTCGACGATGCAGCCCCCCGGCGCATCCGCCCTGGCCGAAGGCCATGCCCAATCCGTCAACCGGCCCGTCGAGCCGAGGGCCAAGACCAACCGGCCCGAGAAGCCGGTTCCCGGCGCCCGGCAACGGGAATCGAGCGCGGCGATGCCCAGCGTCGGCGCGCTCCACCCGACCGCCCCGCTACGGCCGTGCGTCGTCGTCGGCCATCCCGACGTCCCCCCGCCACCGCCCCGGCCGCGGCATGGGACCGACAACTACCCGGGGCGCCTGCCCGAGCGCGACAGGGCCGGCCACACTCGGTAGTCGAACCATGTTGACACGCCGCCCATCGTCCGCGCCTTGACCGATGCCGAGTTGAGACCGGCACAGGCCGATGCCGCCGCCGCGGCCGTGGCGGAACCTCCCGGCCAAGCAAGCCGGTCCAGAGTTGTCCAGCGGCGGGACTCGGGCAGCGCGATGCCTGCAGCCCGGTCGAGGTCGTGCTGCTTGGGTCGGCAGCCCGAGGGGAATCAGGCGAGAACAGCGACATCGATCTGCTCGTCGTGCTGGCCGACAGCGATCCGACAGATCCGAACTCGACCCGAGTGAACATCTGCGAGGCGATCGGCTATCGGCCCAGAGCGGACGTGGTGGTCGCCCTAGAAGAGAACCTCCGGTACGCGGCGCGGAGCCTAGAGCGAGCCTAACGGAGGCCTACCGGGGATTGACCCATCCTGATCCGTCACCGTTGCGGACTACAGCCGTCCACCCCGCCAGGACGGGAATTGACAGGCGTGTAGTCTGCTGGCTACTTTGCAGCATGCTCCAAGTCCGCAGGACGGAGGTCTACCAGCCCGTGGCGAAAGTCGCGGATCCGACCTGGCCGCGGCGCGGTCGAGTTTCGTACACTGAACGTCCATGGCAATGGGCAAGCGACCGGCGGCGCGACAGGGGTCGCCGCTGTGGGTGACGACGGCGGATTTGCCGACGAGCGCGGGACATCCCTTCTTCGAGCGGCTCAATCGGGTTCTGGAAGAGGCCGGGTTCGACGCCTTCGTCGAGGGGCTTTGCGCGGTGTTCTACGCGGCGCGGATGGGCCGGCCGAGTCTGCGCCCTGGGCGGTATTTCCGGATGCTGTTGATCGGCTACTTCGAGGGTCTGTCGTCCGAGCGGGGGATCGCGTGGCGAGTTGCCGATTCTCTGAGCCTGCGGTCGTTCCTGGACCTGGATGTGACCGAGAGGTCTCCGGATCACTCGACGTTGTCTCGGACGCGTCGGTTGATCGACGTGGAGACGCACGAAGCG
>WTGR01000770.1 GCA_011523485.1 Acidobacteriota bacterium | reverse complement strand
GTGCGTATTCCACGGCAATTCGGCCGCTGATTCCACGGCAAACCGGCCACCCATTCCACGGCAAACCGGCCGCTGATTCCACGGCAAATCGGCCACCCTGCTGGAAGGGTTAGGTCGAGGGAGCAAGCGACGCAGGACAACCCGCTACCTTGGCCCGTTTTCAACGACGGGGAGAGTCAAGGTGGCAAGAGCGAGGTTGTCGATGCGACGGATCAAGGACCTGTTACGGCTGTCGGCTTCGGGACGAAGTCGGCGCGAGATCGCCTTGGCAATCGGTGCGGCGCGCAGCACGGTGTCGGAGTATCTCAAGCGCGCGCAGCGGGCGGGTCTGAGCTGGCCGGAAGCGGCGGAGTGGGACGATGCGGCGCTGGAACGGGCGCTGTTCCCGCCGCCACCGGACGTGGCCGCGGAATCGCGCGGGTGGCCCGATTTTGCCTGGGTGCATCGCGAACTCAAGCGCAAGGGCGTGACGCTGTTCCTGCTGTGGGAGGAGTACAAGGCGACGCATCCGGAGGGCTTCGGCTACAGCTGGTTCTGCGAGCACTACCGGGCCTTTGCCGGCCAGGTCGATGTGGTGATGCGCCAGACGCACCGGGCCGGCGAGGCGACGTTCGTCGATTATGCCGGCCACACCGTAGGGGTCGTGGATCGCGCGACGGGCGAGGAGCGCCAGGCGCAGGTGTTCGTCGCGGTGCTGGGTGCGTCGAGCTACACCTACGCCGAGGCGACGTGGACGCAGGGCCTGGCGGACTGGATCGCCTCGCACCAGCGCGCGTTCCGGTTCTTCTCGGGGGTGAGCGCGACGGTTGTTCCCGACAATCTCAAGGCCGGCGTGACCAGGCCGCACCGCTACGAGCCGGAGTTGAACCGGACCTATGCGGAGATGGCGGCGCATTACGGCACGGCAGTGCTGCCCGCACGCGTCGGAAAACCGCGGGACAAGGCGAAAGCCGAGGTCGGCGTACAGGTCGTTGAGCGCTGGATCCTCGCCCGGCTGCGCCACCTGACCTTCTTCAGCCTCGAGGAGCTCAACCGCGCCATCGCCGAGCTGCTGGTGCGGCTCAACGAGCGCCCGTTCCGCAAGCTCCCCGGTTCGCGCCGCGAACTCTATGAGCAACTCGATCGCCCGGCGCTTCAGCCCCTGCCGGCGCAGCCCTACGTGTTCGCGATCTTCAAAGGCGCCCGCGTCAACATCGACTACCACATCGAGCTCGAGCGCCACTACTACTCGGTGCCCTATCAGCTTGTCAGAACCCAGGTCGAAGCGCGCCTCACGGCACAGACCGTGGAGATCTTCCACCGCGGCAAGCGCGTCGCCAGTCATCGCCGATCCTGGCGCCACGGCCAGCACACCACCGTCGCCGCCCACATGCCCAGGCCGCATCGGGAATATGCCGAATGGACACCGCGACGGCTTGTCGCCTGGGCCGCGAAGACCGGTCCGGCCACCGGCGCGCTCATCGAGCAGATCCTCACTCAGCGCCGCCATCCCCAGCAGGGCTTCCGCTCCTGCCTCGGCATCCTCAGACTCGCCAAACGCTACGGCGAGGAGCGCCTGGAGGCCGCCTGCGCACGCGCCCTTCTCATCGGCTCGACCCGCTACAAGAGCATCGAATCGATCCTCAGGCACGGGCTGGACCGCGAGCCGCTGCCCGAGCCCAGCCAGCAGGCGCTACCCATCGACCACGCCAATCTCCGGGGTCCAAAATATTACGACTGAAAGGAACCACACCATGTTGACCCATCCGATCCTCGACCAGCTGCTGCAACTGAAGCTCAACGGCATGCACCGTGCGCTCAGCGAGCAGCTGGACATGAGCGATATCGACACGTTGAGCTTCGAGGAACGGCTCGGACTGCTCATCGATCGCGAAACCACCGAGCGCGCCGACCGCCGCCTGCAGTACCGGCTCAGAACCGCCAGGCTCAAACAGCCCGCCTGCATCGAAGACGTCGACTATCGGCATCGCCGCGGCCTCGACCGGCGCCTGATGCAAAAGCTCGCCACCGGCGAGTACCTGCGCGACAGGCTCAATGTCCTCATTACCGGTCCGTGCGGAGTCGGCAAGACCTGGATCGGTTGTGCGCTGGCCCACAAGGCCTGCCGCGACGGTCACACCGCCCGCTACCTGCGACTGCCGCGGCTGCTCGAGGACCTGACCATCGCCAGGGCCGACGGCCGTTATCTGAAGCTCCTGCGCGACTTCGCCAAGACGGATCTGGTGCTGATCGACGACTTCGGACTGGCGAGCCTCAACGACGACGCCAGACGTGACCTGCTCGAGATCCTCGACGATCGCCATGGCCGCAAATCAACTCTGGTCACCAGCCAGCTCCCGGTCGAAAACTGGCACGACTACATCGGCGAACCGACCCTCGCCGACGCCATCCTCGACCGGCTCGTCCACAACGCCTATCGGCTCAACCTCAACGGAGAATCCATGCGAAAGAAACCACTCGGCTTGACCGCGACTGCGTCTTCGGAGTAACAACGAGTATCAAGAAAAAGTCCTGCGTCGCTTCGCTCCGACAGTGGCCGAAATGGCGTGGACCAGGTGGCCGGAATCCCGTGGACTGGGTGGCCGAAATGCGTGGACTACGCATTTTACGATCCTAGAGAGAATCTGCACCCCAAGCCGTTGACGCACAATCCGTTCAACGCGTTGGTTGCACCCCGCCCGATAGGCTGGATCAGCAGCATCAGTCTGAGCGGTGAAGTCAACCTGGCTCCGTTTTCGTACTTTAACGGGATCTCCTCGGATCCGCCCATGGTCATGTTCGCTCCCAATGCCAAGGACCGCGAGGGCACCCCAAAAGACACTCTTCGAAACATCCAGGAAGTGCCTGAATTCGTCGTGAACGTCGTATCGGAGGAGCTCGCGGCAGCGATGAATCAAACGTCGGCGGCGCTGCCGTTTGGCATCAGTGAGATGGAGGCGGCCGGACTGCCGGCTGCGGATTCAATCAACGTGAGCCCGCCGCGGGTGGCGGCCGCTCGGGCTTCCCTGGAGTGCCGGGTCTATCGAACGATCGAGTTGCCGACCGGTCTACAAGGCAGGCAGAGCCACGTCGTGCTGGGTGAAGTCGTCGGTGTGCACATCGATGACGCGCTGATTGCAGGCGGTATGGTCGATCAGCTCGCGCTTCGCCAGGTTGCCCGGCTCGGCTACTCTCACTACCTGAGCGTTGAGAACATCTTCGACATGCAGCGCCCTTCGATCACTGCCGAAACGGCCTGACCACCGCGGACCGCGAGGTGTGTGCGCCGGCCCGCCGCCGGACCTGTATCCGATCC
>WTGR01000374.1 GCA_011523485.1 Acidobacteriota bacterium | reverse complement strand
GGCCCGAGAGTCGGGCCATCGGCCGGGCCTGTCAATGGCGGCGGGCTCCCTCGGGCTCTCCGCACAAGCGGGCGCGGCGCCGTGGTCCCGCAGTCGGAATCCACGATTGCGTGGCATATCATTTATGCACTGGGCGCATACCCGGCCATCCACTAGCATGAGACGGACGTCGCCCAACGGGCCGGCACCACACCTCGACGGACCGGGACGGGGAGTTCTCCGAGGCAGGCCAGCCAGATGGAACGGTCAGAGCAGCAGCCGCAAGCGTTTCACATACTCGTGGTCGACGACGAGCCGGACCTGGAGCCGCTGATCAGGCAGCGGATGAGGCCGCACATCCGCTCCGGCAAATACAGTTTCCTCTTCGCCGGCGACGGCAACGAGGCCGTGGACATACTGTCCAGCGACGGCCGCATCGACATGGTCGTGACGGACATAAACATGCCGGGGATGGACGGCCTGACCCTGCTCGGCCGAATTTCCGCGATCAATTCGGACATCAAGTCCATCGTCGTCTCGGCCTACGGTGACATGGGCAACATCAGAACCGCCATGAACCGCGGCGCCTTCGACTTCGTCACCAAGCCGCTCGACTTCAAGGACTTCGAGGTCACCCTCGAGCGTACCCAGGCACACATAGCCCAATGGAAGGAGGCCCTGCGCTCGCGCGACAGGCTGATCGCCCTGCAGAACCAGCTGGATCTGGCGAACAACATGCAGCAGGCGATCCTGCCGGTCGACTTCCCCAGCGGCCGGGACTTCGACGTCCACGGCAGCATGGTGCCGGCTCAGAACGTCGGCGGCGATTTCTTCGACGTCGTGTCCCTGGAGCGGGGGCGTATCGGGCTGGCCGTGGCGGACGTGTCCGACAAGGGGATCCCCGCAGCGCTCTTCATGATGTCCAGCCGCACCCTGCTGAAGGGTGCGGCGATCGGACAGGGCGATCCCGACAGCGTCCTCACCGAGGTCAACAACATCCTTCACGAGGACAATCGAAACGACATGTTCGTGACCGTTCTGTACGTGGTCTACGACCCGGAGACGGGATCCATGACCTACGCCAACGGCGGTCATTGCGCTCCGCTTGTTGTCCATGCCGACGGATCGGCCACCGAGCTGCCGCGCACGGACGGGGTCGTTCTGGGATTGGCAGCAAACTTCGACTACAGCCACAGAGTGGCCGCTCTGAAGCCGGGGGAGACCCTGATCATGTACTCGGACGGCGTGTCGGAGGCGACGAACGCACGAGGAGTGGAATTCGGCGCGGAACGGCTGCGGGGCCTCTTCGAGGATGCCGCGCCGGGCAGCGCCCGGGAGGCCAACGCAACGGTCCTGGAAGCGGTGACCGTGTTCGCAGGCGACCACGCCCAGTCCGACGACATCACGTGCCTGGCCCTGCACCGCAGCATGACCGCGTGAGCTCGATCGCAATTGCGAGGCCCACCGCGGCCTTGCAGAAGAAGACCCCGCGCCCGCATGCGGCACCGAGGATGCCCGGTAGCCTTCGGACTTGAGCGGGGACCGACGTGCGCCCCGTCATGAAAGTCATTGGCGGTCGCGAGATACCGCCGTCATTGAGCAGCGAGACGCTGCAGAACCAGGGAGTTGTTCAGCCATGACGACGCCCACTCCGATCGCAGAGTCCAGCCATTCCGAATTCGACCTCGGCGAATGGCCCCACATGCTGAGCTTTCGCACCTACAGCGGCAAGAGCGTCTTCTTCCTGGTAGGCCGGTCCGGCTTGCTGATCGCGCTGTCCGTCTACGCCGGGCTGTTCGGCAGCACGACGCTGCTGGCGCTCGCGCTCGCCGCGCTGGTCGTCGACTTCGCCCACACGGTCCTGCAGATCGTCATCCAGGTGCGGGGAATGTTCCTTCAGCAGTGGGTGAAGCGGCTGGTCGTCGGCGATCTGGAGTTCCACGTCGACACGCCCGGCAGCGACGAGATTTCAATGTACGGGCGAGTCCTCGAGGCGCTGCGCCAGGCATTGATCCGATCACGGCGGCTGGAGAGCGCGCAGAAGGAGCTGTCCGCGGAGCTGCGCAAGAACAACGAAACCCTGACGGCCACGCTGGACCAGCTGAGGACGACGCAGGACCAGATCGTCAGCCAGCAGAAGCTGGCCGAATTGGGAGAGGTGTCGGCCGGCGTCGCGCACGAGATCCGCAACCCCCTCCAGTTCATCAAGAACTTCGCCGAATCGTCGGTTGTCATCGTTGCGGAGTTGGCCGAAATCGCCGCCAACAAGGAGAAATTGGACGGCGAGGATTTCCGGTCGGAAGTCGCCGAGCTGACCGCCGACCTGACCGAGAACATGACGCGAATCACCCACCACAGCGACCGCGCCAACCGTATCGTGGCGGACATGCTGGATCTGAGGCGCGACGGCCAGCGGGAATTCCGTCCGGTGGACATCAACCAGCTTCTGGTCGAGCAGACCATGCTGGCCTACCACGCCGCCCGTGCTCAGTATCCGGGCTTCAACATGGACATCGAGAAGGAGCTCGACCCGAACGCGGGCGAGGTCAGCGCGGTCCCCGAGGACCTGGGACGGGTCTTCATCAACATGGTGAGCAACGCCTGCCAGGCGATCGAGGAGAAGCGAAGGCAGGACGACGGCTTCGCACCGGCGCTCCGGCTGAAAACCGCACGGACGGAGGATGCCGTCGAGATCGGCATAAGGGATAACGGAACCGGCATGCCCCCGGACGTCATGGCCAAGATGTTCACCCCGTTCTTCACGACCAAGAGCGCCAACAGGGGAACCGGTCTCGGCATGAGCCTCTCCCACGATATCGTTCGCGGGCACGGAGGAACGATCACCCCCGATTCTGTCGTGGGCGAGTACACCGAGCTCACGGTGACAATCCCTCTCTCCCAGGTCTCGGGGCAAGCACCGTGACGGGCGGAGTGCTTCGAGAACACGTTGTGCGCACGCCGACGGGACGGGGGAGGCGCCTCGATTTGGAGCGCGCAGGCGCCTCTCCCGCTGCGCTCAGGGCCCGAGCGGCCTCTCCGGCAGGATCTGCCCGCCGTCGAGCACGATGTCGTGGCCGGTGACGAAGCGGGCCTGGTCGGAGGCGAGGTAGAGCAGCGCGTAGGCCACGTCCTCCGGATCGCCCAGGTGGCCGGCGGGGATAACCCGGCTGAATTCCTTCACCGCCTCCTCGCCGCGGGCCCGGGCGATGCCCTCGGTGAGGATCGAGCCCGGCGAGACCGTGTTGGCGGTGATGCCGTAGGGCGCAAGCTCGAGCGCGGCGCCCCGCACGAAGGCGTTCACCCCGCCCTTGGACGCCATGTAGC
>WTGR01000192.1 GCA_011523485.1 Acidobacteriota bacterium | reverse complement strand
CGGGGCGGGCTGCTGCACGCGCCGGACATCTACATGCAGAAGCTGGTGGTCGGCGCGCAGTCGAAGAACTCGGTGAATCTCGACGCGCCGGTGGGCCACAACCTCAAGCAGATCGCCAGGTGCCTCGACCGCGACGTGGGGGATCTGGTCGTCGTCGTGCTCGATCGCAAGCGGCACGAGCCGCTGATAGCGGAGATTCGGGAAGCCGGGGCGCGGATTCGACTGGTCGGCGACGGCGATCTGACCGCCGCCATCGGGGCCGCGGTGGTCGGCAGCGGCGTGCACGCGGTCATGGGCAGCGGCGGCGCTCCCGAGGGGGTCCTGGCCGCGGCCGCGATGCGCTGTCTCGGCGGCGAGATCTTCGCGCGCCTGATCATCGATTCGCCGGAGAAGGAAGCCCGCGCCAAGTCGATGGGCATTGCCGAGCCGCGCCGGGTGTACACCTCGGCGGACCTGGCGGCCGGGAAGCAGCTCATCTTCGCGGCGACCGGGGTCACCGAGGGGGCGCTCATGAAGGGCGTACGGTTCTTCGGCGAAGGGTGCCGCACGAGCTCGGTCGATGCAGACCAATCCCCACCGCGTCCAGTTCATCGACACCATTCACGTCAAGGAGCAGGCCGGGCGGCGCGGGCTGCGCTTCTGAGTCAGCCCGGGTCCGGGGGATCTTCCTTCTTGCGGTGCTTGCGCTGCCGGAACGGGCGCCGGGTCTTGTCCTCGTGGACGCCGCCCTTCTGTCTCGGGAGCGGCACGCGGACGCGCGGCTTCGGCTGCCGGGAGGGCGTACGTGGCGGTTGACGTGAGGTCATGGCGCGCTCGTGCCGCGTTGCCGCGTCGGTTGGCCGTCGATCCGGATCGTCCGGATGCGGCCGCTCTTCAACCGGCCGTCGACGCGCTCGCGGCCGGAGAGGTGGTCGCGTTCCCTACCGATACGTTGTACGGTCTGGCGGTCGACCCCCGCCGGTCCGACGCGGCGCGGCGGCTCTTTGCGGTGAAGCGCCGCCCGGCCGGCGCGGCGGTGCCGCTGATCGCGGCGGACATCGGCCAGGTCGCGCTGGTCGTGCGAAGTCTCACGCCGCTCGCCCGCCGCCTGGCCGACCGCTGGTGGCCCGGTCCGGTCTCGATCGTGCTGGACGCCCTGCCCGAGCTCGACCCGCGCCTGGTGGATGCGGCCGGCACGGTCGCGCTCCGCGTCCCGGCGCACTCGCTGGCGCGCCGTCTCGCGGCGTGCTTCAACCACCCTATCACGGCCACGAGCGCCAACCGGAGCGGGGAGTCCCCGGCCACGGATGCCGCTTCGGTGGTCCAGGCTCTGGGTCGTGAGGTGCCCCTGGTGGTCGACGGTGGACCGACCGCGGGCGGGCCGCCGTCGACGATCGTGGACGCACGGGGCGGCGCACCCGCGCTGGTGCGGGAAGGGGTGGTCCCGTGGGACCGCGTGCTACAATCGCTGGCGTGAGGGGCTCCGCGGTGGCGGCACGCCACGCCGTCGCGCGTGAGCGAGCGGTGATCGTCGGTCTCCAGCCCAGTCTGCTCACCGGGGGCGAGGCGGAGTCGTCGAACGCATTCTTCGTCACCCTGGACGGCCGGCGCCGGGGTATCCTTCCCGACCGGGAGCGTGTGTCGTGACGCTGCGTACGACCGCCGGAGCGTTGCTCGCCGCGGCTCTGCTGGTGGGTGGTTGCGCGGTCCGCGTGCCGGTCGTGACAACTCCCGCGTACCCCGACTTCGTCTTTCCGGCGGCGCCTTCCTCGTACGCGGAATCGCCCGCCGCGGACGAGCAGCGGGATGCGTGGGCGTTCCTCCAGACGGGGGATCTGGCGCAGGCGGAGACGCGTTTCGCCGCGCTGCTCGAGCGCGACGCCGCGTTCTTCCCGGCGGCTGCCGGACTTGGGTGGGTGGATCTCGCCCGCGGCGGATACCGGGACGCGCTCGGGCATTTCGATACGGCCCTGGGCGCCGCGGCGCACTATGTGCCGGCTCTGGTCGGGCGGGGTGACGCGTTGCTGGGCGAGGACGACATCAGCGGCGCGCTCGCGAGCTTCGAGGGGGCGCTGGCCGCGGCGCCGGCGCCGGCGCGGGTCGAGAGGCTCGTCGGCGAACTGCGGCTGCGGGTGATGACGGAGCGGTACGACGACGCGCTCGCGGCGGTCGCCGCCGGGCGCCTGTCCGAGGCCGAGGCCGCCTACGCGGACGTGATCGCGGCCTCGCCGGATAGTGCGTTCCTGTACCTGGAGTTGGCGAGGCTCAAGCAACGGCAGGCCGAGACGGCCGAAGCGCTGGTCTGGACGCGCCGCGCCCGGCAGCTCGAGCCGAACGAGCCCGGCGCCGTGCTGTTGGAGGCCTCGCTGCTCGAAGCACTGGGTGAACTCTCGGCCGCCGAGGACGCGTACGAGTTGGCCGAGGCGATCGATCCGACCGACGCGTCCGCCGCGGGTCTGGCGCGCGTGCGTCGCGAACTGCAGCTCGCGGGACTGCCGGAACAGTATCGCGGCCTCCCCGGCGCGGAATCCGCCACGCGCGGCGATCTGGCGGCGCTGCTGGGCGTGCGGCTGGCCGAGTTGCTCGATGACGCGGCGTTCGGTGCGCCGACCCCCATCCTGACGGATACCCGCGATCACTGGGCGAGTCCCTGGATAGTGGAGGCGGCGCGTGCCGGCGTCATGGGCATCGGCGCGGGCAACCGGTTCGAGCCCGAACGGATCGTGCGCCGCGGCGACCTTGCCGATGTCGTGGCCGCCGCGCTCGTTCTGATCGCCGATTTCGATCCGGATGCGGCACGCCGCTGGGAGACCGCGCGCGTGGAGTTCTCGGACATGAGTCCGGGGCACCTCAACTACGAGAGTGCAACACGGGCGATTGCCGCCGGGGTGCTCCGCATCGACGCCGACCGGCGGTTCGATCCGATCCGGACGGTCAGCGGGGCGGAGGCCGTCGACGCCGTCGAGCGGCTCGCGCAGTTGGCCGCGGGACTGGGATGAGCGCGATGACGGTGCTTACCACCGCCAATCAGCTCACGTTGTTCAGGCTCTTCGCGGTTCCCTGCGTGGTCATCCTGGTGTTGTACCGCTTCAACGGGTGGGCGCTCATCACCTTCGCCGTCGCGGGAATCACCGACGCACTCGACGGGGTCATCGCGCGCCGCTCCGGACAGCCGACGAGCCTGGGCGCGTTCCTGGACCCGATGGCCGACAAGCTGCTGCTGCTGTCGACGTTCGTGGTGCTGACCCTGGAGCGCGACCCGCCGCTGCCGAACGTGCTCCCGGTCTGGCTCACCGTCCTCGTCATCAGCCGCGACGTCATAATC
>WTGR01000632.1 GCA_011523485.1 Acidobacteriota bacterium | reverse complement strand
AGCGCGACAGCTACAACATGTTCGGGAACGAGACCTTCTCGGTGGTGCTCGACACCTTCTACGATCGCCGTAACGGCTTCAACTTCATCACCAACGCGCTTGGGGCGCTGTTCGACGCCACGATCACCAACGAGCGGACCCCCAACCTCGACTGGAACGCGGTGTGGGACGTGCGGACCGGCCGCTTCGAGCAGGGCTGGACCCTGGAGATGGCGATTCCCTTCAAGTCGCTCCGCTACCGAACCGGTGCGGTGCAGACATGGGGCATCAACTTCCAGCGCAATGTGGCGTCCACGAACGAAACGTCCTTCCTGACGCCGATTCCGGCCGCCCTCGCGTTCCAGGGGATGTTCCGGTTCTCGTCCGCGCCCACCCTGGTGGGCGTCGAGGTGCCGGAGTCCGGCACCCGGCTCGAGGTCAAGCCCTACGCGATCTCCGACGTGACCACCGACCTCAACGCCACCCCGCGGCTGTCGAACGACCCGGGCGGCGACTTCGGGGTCGACGTCAAGTACGGCGTGACGCAGGGGTTGACCGCGGATCTGACCTACAACACCGACTTCGCGCAGGTGGAGGTGGACGAGCAGCAGGTCAACCTGACCCGCTTCAGCCTGTTCTTTCCCGAGAAACGCGAGTTCTTCCTCGAAGGGCAGGGAATCTTCGACTTCGGGGGCGGGTTCCGCGGCGGCCCCACCGCCTACTATTTCAGGGGCGAGCGGTTCGGCGGCTCCGCGCCGGTGCTCTTCTTCAGCCGGCGCATCGGGCTGAACGAGGGGCGGACGGTGCCGATCCAGGGTGGCGGCCGGCTCACCGGCAAGGTCGGACCCTACAGCATCGGCCTGCTCGACGTGCAGACCGGCTCGGAGTCGGCGGCGGGCACCGCGCCGACCAACTTCGCGGTCGCCCGCCTGAAGCGCGACGTGCTGCGCCGGAGCGCCGTCGGAGCGCTCTTCACCGGACGCTCGGTCTCGACCGAGGCGCCCGGCGCCAGCTATACGTACGGCGTCGACGGGGTGTTCTCGTTCTACGACAACCTGAACGTCAACACCTATCTCGCCCGGACCGAGACTCCGGGGCGGCGCGGCGACGACTCCAGTTACCAGGGGCAGCTCGAATACAGCGGCGATCGTTGGGGATTCGTGGTGGAGCGGCTGGGCGTCGGGGCCAACTTCAACCCGGAGGTCGGCTTCCTGCGCCGGGACGATTTCCGCCGCTCGTTCGGCTCGTTCCGCTTCAGTCCCCGTCCGCGGTCTATCGCCGCGGTGCGCAAGTTCCTGTTCGAGGGCAGCCTGGACTACATCGCCGACGGGGCGGGGTTGCTCGAGACCCGGCTCCAGCAGGGGATCTTCGGGATCGAGTTCGAGAACGGCGACCGGTTCTTCGCCGGAGCCACCGACAACTACGAGTTTCTCAAGGAGCCGTTCGACATCCACAAGGACGTCACGATTCCGGTTGGCGGCTATTCCTTCACGACCGCACGGGCCGTCTACGCCCTGGGCCAGCAGCGCAGCACGTCCGGGGGGCTGACCTTCGACCGCGGCCAGTTCTTCGGGGGCGAGTGGACCAGCGTCGGCTACTTCCGCGGTCGCGTGAACCTGTCTCCGCAGTTGTCCGTGGAGCCGTCGCTGTCGTTCAACTGGATCGAGCTGCCGCAGGGCGCCTTCACGACCGAGCTCCTGGCTGCGCGCACCACCTACACCCTCACGCCCCGCATGTTCGTAGCGGCGCTGTTGCAGTACAACTCGGGCGCCGACTCACTGGGCACGAACATCCGCCTGCGGTGGGAGTATCAGCCCGGGAGCGAGCTCTTCGTCGTCTACACGGACGAGCGCGACACGCTGACCCCGCGGTTCCCGGGCCTCGAGAACCGGGCGTTCGTCGTGAAGTTCAATCGTCTGTTCCGATTCTAGGAGTCTGCGCCGCAGAACGCAGCGAAGCGAAGTGCTGTGGCGCAGAGTCATGGAGCGGGGGGATGGGCCGAAACGCCGAGCCTGCGAGGCGTTTCGGGGCGCCAGGAGTCTGCGCCGCACAACGCGGCGAAGCAGAGTTCTGCGACGCAGACTCAATCCGCTGGCGATCTTCCGAGCCCCGTCAGGGAGCGTTGCCGATGGCCAGCAACTCGTTCTCCGTGCGGATGTACCACATCCCGTCCACCAGCGCCGGCGACGCGAAGGTGCGGGCGCCGATGTCGTTGGTGTGCAGCAGCTCGAACTCCGGTCCGGCTCGCAGGACGAAGGTGATTCCCTCGTCGTTGGTGAAGAACACCTTGCCGTCCACCAGCACGGGCGAAGCCGAGAAGCTCTCGCGGGCCGCGCGGCCGAGCCGTGCCTGCCACATCACTTCCCCGGTGGCGGCCTCGAAGCAGGTGACGATGCTCACCATGTCGTTGATGGTGTAGAGGTAGCCGTCGGCGGCCAGCGGCGAGGGGACGAACGGCGAGCCGCGCGAGGTCGACCATGCGACGTGCGTATCCGTGACGTCGCCCCGTCCGCCCGGCCGGATCGCCAGCGTCGGTCCGGCGCGGCCCGAGGTGCAGAAGACGAGCCCCGCCTCGACGACCGGCGTCGGGATGACCTCGAAGTTGTTGCCGTTGCAGCGCCACAGCTCCCGACCGTTCTGCGGGTCGTAGGCGTTGACCGTGCGGGAGCTGCTGACCACCAGCTCGTCGTGGTCGCCGACCCGGATCGCCACCGGCGTGCCCCAGCCGACGCTCTGGACGCGGGAGGTCCGCCAGATCTGCTGGCCGGTGGCGGTGTCGTAGGCGGCCACGAAGCCGCCGCTTCGCTGGTCCTGGTAGATGATGAGCTTGTCGCCGTAGAGCAGAGGCGAGCCGGCCGGCCCGTGGTAGTTCGAGATGCGTCCCACCGCCGTGTGCCAGAGGACGGCGCCGTCGAAGTCGAGAGCCGCCAGCCCCCGGCTGCCGAGAGACACATAGACGCGCTCGCCGTCGGTGGTCGCGGTGGCCGAGGCCGGTCCGTTCTTCTGGTGTACGGCCTCACGCGGGCCGGGGGCGACCTCGGTCTCCCACAGCAGCGCACCGTCGCCGCGCCGGTAGGCGAGGACGAACAGGCGGCGCCCGCCGTCGCGTCCGGTAGTCAGGAAGATATGGTCGCCCCAGACGACGGGCGACGAGTTGCCGCGCCCCGGCACGGACGTGCGCCAGACCACGTTCTCGGTAGCGCTCCACCGGTCCGGGTATCCCGAGTCGGCGACAAGACCCTGGCCGGATGGGCCTCGCCAGCGCGGCCAGTAGCGTGCGCCCTCGCCTTCGACCGGGATCATTGCGACGGTCGGGGTCTGGGCCTGCG
>WTGR01000833.1:1350-14005 GCA_011523485.1 Acidobacteriota bacterium | reverse complement strand
AGGACGAGGAAGCGTGGGGCATCGTCGGGCTGATTCACGACTTCGACTACGAGCGGTGGCCCGATGCGAAGGATCATCCGTTCCGCGGCAGCGAGATCCTGCGCGAGCGGGGCTGGCCGGAGTACATGATCCGCGCCATCCTCTCGCACGCCGACTACAGCGGCGTCCCGCGCGAGTCGCGGCTCGAGCACACGCTCTTCGCCTGCGACGAGCTCGCCGGCTTCATCACCGCGGCGTCGCTGGTCCGGCCGACGAGGAGCATCCTCGATCTCGAGGCCCGCTCCGTCAAGAAGCGGATGAAGGACAAGGCTTTCGCCCGCGCCGTCAGCCGCGACGACCTGCGGCTGGGTGCGGAGGAGCTCGGGTTGCCGCTCGACGAGCATATCGCCAACGTCATCGGGTTCCTGCGGACCGAGGCGGACGCGCTGGGCCTGCGGGGTTCGCTGTGACATCCGGCGGCGCCGATGGGCAGAACCTGCACCTTCTTCCTTCCGTATAGTCGTTCGACGTGAACGCGACGACCCAGGATCCGGCGACCGAAACGGCTGCGGGGGGCTCCGCGGGAGACAGGCCCCCGGTGGCCCGGCTAACGGCGGTCACCGTCTCCTACGGTCGCCGCCACGCCCTGCAGAGCGTCGACGCGGTCTTTCCGTCCGGCGCGGTCGGGTTGCTCGGCCCGAACGGCGCCGGCAAGAGCACGCTGCTCAAGGCGCTGCTCGGATTCGTCCGTCCGGACGGCGGCCGGATGCAGGTGCTCGGCATGGACGTCGTCGATCGCCCGCTCGACATCCGGGCGCGGCTCGGCTACATGCCCGAGTCGGACGCCCACATTCCGGGCGTCAACGCGGTCACCTTCGTCGCCTACTGCGGGCGGCTTGCGGGGCTGCCGGCGGCCGACGCGATGCAGCGTGCGCATGCCGTGCTGCAGTACGTCGGGCTCGGCGAGGCGCGCTACCGCGCGGTCGACACCTACTCGACCGGCATGAAGCAGCGCATCAAGCTGGCGCAGGCGCTCGTGCACGATCCGGATCTGGTGTTCCTCGACGAGCCGACCAACGGCATGGATCCGCGGGGGCGCGAGGAGATGCTCGCGTTGATTCGGGATCTGGCGCAGCGCAAGGGCGTCAACGTCATCCTCTCGTCCCACGTGCTGCCGGACGTGGAGACGGCGTGCGAGCGGGTCGTCGTTCTGCACCAGGGGCGCGTGGTCGCGCAGGGGCCGATCGCCGAGTTGAAGGGGCAGAGCCGCCGGGCCTTCGAGCTCCGCGTGAAGGGTGACGTCGCGCGTTTCGTGAGCGGCCTCCGCGACGCGGGCGTCGAGTGCCACGACACGGACGAAGACGTCATGCGCGTGTTGATCGGCGAGGACCGGGGCGCACGGGATCTGTTCGCACTCGCGGTGCGCCACGAGGTGCAGGTGCGGCATCTGCGTCCCAGCGTGCAGACCCTGGAGGACGTCTTCGCGAAGGCGATCGGCGAGTCCTGATGCCCATTCACGATCACGGTTACGCCCGCTACCAGGGGGCGCGCACCCCGCCCGGCCGGGCCTGGGCCGTCATCGCGGGCGCCGGCATCCGCGGCATGCTCTCGTCGCGTCCGTTCCTGCTCGTCCTGCTGTTCGCGTGGCTGCAGTTCTTCGTGCGTGCGGTCCTGTTGTACCTGGCCGCCAACGTGCCGCAGGCCGACGTCATCGCGCCGTCGCCGGCGACCTTCCGCGAGTTCTTCGATCAGCAGGGGTTCTTCGTCTTCGTGGTGGCCGTCTACGTCGGCGCCGGGCTGCTCGCCAACGACCGGCGGGCGAACGCGCTGCAGATCTACCTGTCCAAGCCGTTGACGCGGATCGAGTACATCGCGGGCAAGCTCGCCGTCGTGATGGCGTTCCTCGCGTTCGTGACCTGGGTGCCGGCGCTGCTGCTGCTGGGACTTCAGGCGATGTTCACCGGCAGCCTGGCGTTCGTGCGGGAGCACGCGTTCCTGATCCCGGCGATCACCCTCTTCGGATTCCTGCAGGTGCTGCTGGCTTCGATCACGATGCTGGCGCTGTCGTCGCTCTCGACCAGCGCGCGCTACGTCGGGATGCTCTATGCCGGGGCCGTGATCTTCAGCGAGGCGGTGTTCCAGACGCTGCGCGGCGTCACCGGCGGCACCGGGCTGTCCTGGGTGTCGTTCAGTGCGAGCCTCGCGCAGGTGGGGGACGTCATCTTTCGCGCCGAGCCGCGCTACGACACCCCGTGGGGCGTCTCGCTGCTGGCCGTCGCGTCCGTGATCGCGCTGTCGGCCTGGGTGCTCGCCCGGCGCGTGCGGGGCGTGGAGATCGTCACGTGAGCCGGCCGGTGGTCGTCGCCGATCGGATGTCGAAGTGGTACGGGCAGGTGATCGGCCTCAACGACGTGACCGTCTCTATCCCGCCGGGCATCAGCGGGCTGCTCGGACCCAACGGCGCCGGCAAGTCGACCTTGCTGAAGCTGGTCACCGGCCAGCTCAAGCCGAGCAAGGGGCATGTGGAGGTGCTCGGCGAGCCGGTCTGGGGTAATCCGGAGGCCTACCGGCGCATCGGCTACTGCCCGGATCACGATGCGTTCTACGAGCGGTTCACCGGGCGGGAATGGCTGACGGCGCTGCTCGGTCTCAGCGGGTTCGAGGGCGGCCGGGCCGCCGGCGCCGCCGAACGCGCCCTCGAGACGGTCGGGCTCACGACTGCCGCCGATCGGAAGATCGGCGGCTACAGCAAGGGCATGCGGCAGCGGATCAAGCTGGCGCAGGCGATCGCGCACGAGCCGGAGCTGCTGGTGCTGGACGAGCCTCTGGCCGGGCTCGACCCGATCGGGCGCCGCCGCGTAATCGACGTGATCAAGGCGTGGAGCCGCGACGGCCGCAGCGTCGTCGTCTCCAGCCATGTCCTGCACGAGATCGAGCTGATGACCTCCAACATCCTGCTGCTGCACAACGGGCGCATCCTGGCGGAGGGGAACGTGCACCGGATTCGCGAGCTGATCGACGAGCATCCGCACACCGTACGCATCACGGCGGACGATCCGCGGCGGCTCGCGCGCCATCTGCTCGGCTACCCGCACGTCATCGCCATGCAGTTGCAGGACGGCGCCGTGGTCGCGCAGACGAGCCGGCCGGACGCCTTCTACGCCGAGCTCACGACGCTGGCGGCGGGCGACGAGGCCGGCGCCGTGACGGAGGTCACATCGCCGGACGACAATCTGCAGGCGGTCTTCTCCTATCTGGTCGAGCACTGATGGCCGATTCGCATGCCGCCCCCGCTTTCGGCCCCGCGGCGCTGAGGGTCTTCGATCTCGGCCTCGGGCAGATGCTCTGGTCGCGGCGAACCGTCTTCATGGCGCTGGTGGCGGGCGGACCCGTGCTGATTGCCGTGCTGCTGCGGGCGCTGGCCTCGCTGGCGGTCTTCGACGGGGGAGCGGGACAGATCGCCGGGCGGCCGGTGAGCCTGGCCGGGCCGGACATCTTCGGCCTCATGATCTGGACGTTCTACCTGCGCTTCACCGTGCCGGTGCTCGGCGTGTTCTACGGCACCGCGCTCATCGCGGACGAGGTCGAGGACCGGACCGTCACCTACCTGTTCACCCGTCCCGTGGCGCGCGGAGCGGTTCTGGCCGGCAAGTACCTGGCCTACCTGGTCTGTACGACGGTCGTGGTACTGCCCTCCGTGGTGCTGGTCTATTTTCTGGTCGTGCCGCTGCTGGGGGGCGACATCGGCCGCAACTTTCCCGCTCTGCTGGTCGACCTCGGCCTGATTGGCGCCGGGCTCGCCGTGTACGGCGCGGTCTTCGCGCTGGTCGGCGCCTGGTTCCGGCGCCCCCTGCTGACCGGCCTCGTCTTCGTCTTCGGATGGGAGCCGCTGGTCGTCGTTCTGCCCGGGTACATGAAGCACCTGAGCGTGGCGTACTATCTCCAGGGACTGGCGCCGCACGCCATGCCGCAGGGCGACGCGCTCAGCGTGATCCAGGCCCTGTTGACGTCGGTCCAGACGCCGCTGGGCACCTGGGCCAACCTGCTCGCGCTGGCCGTCATCTGGGCGGCCGGGCTGGCGGCGGCGATGCGCGTCGTCGAGCGGCGCGAGTACGTTCTCGGACAGTGAGCGAGGCGGAACTTTTGGCCGACCTCGCCGGTATACTGGTTACGAACTCATGACCATGACGACGCGCACGCGGTATGTCCTGCTCGGCGGCGCCGGCGTGATGGCGGTCGGGCTCGCGGGAGGGCTCGCGGCCTGGGTGAGCAGCAGGCTGCCGCCGCTCGTCGCGCAGGAGCGGCCCGACGAGTTGCGGTACGTTCCGCCGGAGGCGACGATTCTCTCCTTCGCCAACGTGCGGGAGGTGATGGATTCGGATCTCCGGCGGCGCCTGCACGAGATTCAGCCCGAGCTCGACGGACAACGCGAGTTCCAGGAGCGGACCGGCATCGATCTCGAGCGGGACATCGATTACGTCGTCGGCGGGCTCGTGCCGGACGGGGCGGACGACACGCGCGGGATCGCCATCCTCGCGGGCAGCTTCGATGTGGATCGGCTCGAGACGCTGGCGCTCGAGCAGGGCGGCGCAGCGTCCGACTACCGGGGGCGCAGGCTGATAACCATCCCCGACGAATCCGTGGCGATGGCGTTCCTCGAGTCGGGAGTGATCGCCGTCGGATCGGAGCCGCTCGTCAAGCGGACCATCGATCTGCCGTTCGCCGAGGGCGGCGTCGACGCGAACGACTCGTTGATGGGGCTGTTGCGGCACGTCGAACGCGGGAGCACCGCGTGGACCATCGGCCGACTCGACGATCCGCGCAGCGGCGAGTGGCTTCCGGACGAGGTCGAATCGCAGGTGTCGCAGGTAGCCGCGTTCGCGGCCGGCGCCCGCGTCAACGGCGGCGTGAGCGGGACGTTGACGGCGGAGGCGCGGGATGAGGAGACCGGGCGGAACCTGCGTGATCTGCTGCAGGGTTTTCTCGCCCTCGCCCGCCTGCAGGTCGGTTCGCGCCCGGAGTTGCGCGGGCTGCTCGATTCGATTCGGCTCACCGCCGCCGGTACGAACGTGACTCTGACCTTCGATCTGCCTTCCGACGCGGTCCTCGAGCTGTTGCCGGACCGTTCCGACGCGGATGTCGCCGCCGCCCCATAGCACCCGGAAAACGCTTCGCCGGCGCGGAGTTCGGCCCAGCCCTCCCGCTCCATCCTGCCGTCCACGGCTCCGGCGCCCGCCACGTCTACAATCGATCCGTCGCCGCGGCCGAACGGGTGGCGGGCGGCGACTACCGCCGGCACGTCGCGCGGCAGCGTCTTTGCTATGATCCGGGTTTGCGCGTGCTCCGGGGCCGCCCCGCAATCAGCACATGGATTATCGGACTATCGGCGTCGTAGGGTGCGGCCTCATGGGTTCGGGCATCGCGCAGGTTGCGGCGCAGGCCGGCTACCGCACGATAGTGCGCGAAATCGACGATTCCACCGTGGCGGCGGGAATCGGGCGCATCGAATCGTTTCTGGCGGCCGGCGTGGAACGGGGCAAGCTGACCGCGGCGGATCGGGACCGGACCCTGGCCAACCTCGGCGGCACCAGCCGTCTCGAAGACCTGGCGGACTGCGATCTGATCATCGAGGCGATCGTCGAGCACGTCGGCGCGAAGCGCGAGGTGTTCGAGACGCTGGAAGCGGTGGTCGGGCCGGAGACCGTCTTCGCGAGCAACACGTCATCGCTCTGCATCACGGAGCTGGCGGCGGCGACCCGGCGGCCCGAACGGTTCATCGGGTTGCATTTCTTCAGCCCGGTGCCGGTCATGAAGCTGGTCGAGGTCATTCGGGGCCTCGCGACCAGCGACGAAACCTGCGAGAACGTGTTCGCGTTCGGCCGCAGCGTCGGCAAGGACCCCGTGGCCGCACCGGATCGGCCCGGGTTCATCGCGAACCGCCTGCTCATCCCGTACCTGCTGGACGCCGTTCGCGCCCATGAGGAGGGAGTCGGGACCATAGAGGACATCGACAAGACCATGTCCCTCGGGTGCGGCTACCCGATGGGTCCCTTCACGCTCCTCGATTTCGTGGGCCTCGATACGGCGTGCTACATCGCCGGCATCATGTACGACGAGTTCAAGGATCCGCGGTACGCGCCGCCGCCGTTGCTGAAGCGGATGGTGCTGGCCGGCCGGCACGGCCGCAAGACGGGACGAGGATTCTACACGTACTGATGTCGCTGCCGATGAACGAGGAACGCGTGAAGGCGGCGGTGGAGACGCTGCTGGCCGAGGTCGGTGAGGACCCGACGCGCGAGGGTCTGGTCCGCACGCCGGCTCGTGTCGCCGAGGCGCTCAAGTTCCTTACCAGCGGCTACGGGCAGGATGTCGATGCCGTGCTGAACAACGCGCTCTTCACGGTCGAATGCAGCGAGATGGTGATCGTCAGGGACATCGACTTCTACAGTCTCTGCGAGCATCACATGCTGCCGTTCTTCGGCAAGTGCCATATCGCGTACCTGCCGCGCGATCGGGTCGTGGGGCTGAGCAAGCTGCCGCGTCTTCTGGACGTCTTCAGCCGGCGGCTCCAGATCCAGGAGCGGCTCACCAACCAGATTGCGGAGGTCATCTCGAAGGCGCTCGACCCGCTGGGCGTCGGCGTCGTCATCGAGGCGACGCATCTGTGCGTGCTGATGCGGGGCGTGGAGAAGCAGAACGCGTTCGCCCTCACCAGCGCCATGCGCGGCGCGTTTCGCTCCGACGCCCGCACGCGGATGGAGTTCCTCGAGCTTCTCAAGCTGCGCGGCGACATGCGCGCCGCGCTCGATCCGGCGCGGCTCGTGGCCGGGGCCGGGGAGGTGGCGCCGACATGAACGGATTGCGTAGCCGGCGGCGTTCGTGGCCCGTGCTGATCGGCCTCCTGGCGGGCGTCGTTCCGGCGTCGGCCGCCGGGCAGGGGCGTCTGGTCGAATCGGTGGAGGTACGCTGTCCGTCGGTCCTCGGCATCGGTGTCGAGACCGATCTCGTCTTCTGCGATGTCCTCGCGCAACAGGACCCGGCGCTGGGCGTCATCGTCGTTCTTCCGCCGCGTCGGGGCGAGGCGAACCTGTCCTTCAACCTGCACAATCGGCACATGTATTCCGAGGACGACGTCCGTCGCGGCCGCGCCTACGCCCGGTACCTGGCCGAGGTGGCGGTGGCGTCGCCGGCGGGCGACGTGCTCGGACGGCGCTACGTGCTCAACGAGTTCAGGACCGGGGAAGATCTCTTCGATCGCGTTACCGGGGGCGCCGGTCCGGAGGGCGTCAAGGCGATTGCGCCGACCGGTCTGGAGCGGGTCTCGGTGGCGATCCCGGGCAATCTGAATCAGGTGGTCATCGTCGGCCAGACGCTGGAGGTGACCCTGTTCGACGGCAATCTGGAACGCACCTGGTCGCCGGGCCGGCCGGTCGCGGTCATCAGCGAAGTACAGCTCGAGTACGCATCCCGCTAGCGTACGAGCGCACAGGCAAGACGCCAATGCACGATCTCATCATCGTCGGGGCCGGACCGGCCGGTCTCGCCGCCGCGATCGCCGCCAGACGGGCCGGTCTCGACTTCCGTACGTTCGAGAAGGGCGTGCTGGTCAACGCCCTGTTCCATTTCCCTCCGCAGATGGTCTTCTTCACGACGCCGGATCTGCTCGAGATCGGCGGTCTGCCGTTCGTGACGCCGCACGGGAAGCCCACGCGCGACGAGACGCTGCGCTACTACCGGCGCGTCGTCGACACCTACGACCTGGCCATCGACTTCGGCTACTCGGTGACCGGGATCCGCCGCGGCGACGATGACGCGTTCACCGTGCGGACGGCGCACGAGGCGCGCGGCGCGGAGACGTGGCGCGCGCGGGCGGTGGTCGTCGCCAGCGGTTGCTACGATCATCCCAACCAGCTCGGGGTTCCGGGCGAGGATCTGCCGCACGTCTCGCACTACTACACCGAGCCGCACGAGTTCTACCGGAAGCCGGTGGTCGTCGTCGGCGGGAAGAACTCCGCGGCGGAAGCGGCGCTGGACCTCTACCGCAGCGGCGCGCACGTCACTCTCGTGCACCGGCGGGCCGAGCTCGGGGCGTCCATCAAGTACTGGGTCAGGCCCGACATCGAGAACCGCATCAAGGAAGGCTCGATCGCGGCGCGCTTCGAGACCCGCGTCGTCGAGATCCGGCCACGGGAGGTGGTCGTCGAGCGCGACGGCGCGCGCGAGACGCTGCCCGCGGAAGGCGTCTTTCTGTTGACCGGCTATCTCGCCGACCTCGAGTTCCTCCGCGGCGTCGGCATCGAGGTCGCGTCGAACAACGTCCCGCGGCACGATCCGGAGACGTTCGAGACCAACGTACCGGGCCTCTATCTGGCCGGCGCGGTCGTCGCCGGCGCCAACCGGGGCGAGGTGTTCATCGAGAACGGCCGGTTCCACGGCCGGGTCGTCGTCGAGCACATCGCACGCCGCCTGGGGCGCGAGCCGGTCGGCGCGTGATTGCCGGTCGGAGGTTCCGCTACTGCACGCCGTCGGCCGAGAACGGCCTGCCGCTGGTCATCAGGCGCATCTCCAGGAGATCGATCAGCGCCGCGCACCGTTCGCACGGGCCGCCTTTCTCGAGTAGCGCCTGCTTCTCGATCGGCTCGAACGCCAGGTACTGGGACAGGACGTTCACCAGCTCGGCGTCGGCCATTCCCGGCGGAATCCGGGCTGCCGCCCCGGTGGCCGCCTGCCGGTCGAGAAGGTCCTCTATGCGTTGCCGGCCCGCCTGCAGATGTTTCTGCCGTCCGGCCGTGGAGCCGTCGGCCAGCAGTTCGACGACGCCGATCCGGTACGCCCGCGACTGGTCCTCGTCCCGAACCCGAAAGCGATCCACCCCCCGCAGCACGATGTTGTAGCGCCCGTCGGGCAGCGAGGCGACGTGGGTGATCCTGCCCGCGCAGCCGATCGGGAAGATCGGGGGATTCGGACCGGCGTGCCGCTGCCAGCCCTCGCGGAGCAGCGCCATCCCGATCAGCCGGTCGCCGTCGATGGCGTCGGCCACCATCTCGCGGTAGCGGGGCTCGAAGATGTGGAGCGGCAGGAAGACCTGCGGGAACAGAACGACGTTCGGGAGCGGAAAGATCGGGATCCGTTCCGGCAGGCTCTCGCTGGACACTCAGTGCACCGTCCTGGTCTTCTTGTCCATGTAGTCCATCAGCACGTAGCGGCCCAGGGTGTACGGGGTCGTGAAGTACGCCTTGCCGCGGCAGATGGCGGCGACGCGCCGCACGAAGCTCATCAACTCGTAGTCGCGGGCCAGCATGAACGTGTTGATCATGATCCCGGCGCGGCGGCAGTTGGCCACCTCGGCGAACGTCTCGCGGATGATCGTCGGGTCGAGACCGAACGCGTTGCGGTAGATGCGCCCGTCGGGCTGCGTGAGGGCCGACGGCTTGCCGTCGGTGATCATCACGATCTGGCGCATGTCCTTGCGCTGGCGTTCGAGTACCCGTCGCGCGAGGCGCAACCCCTCGCGGGTGTTGGTGTAGTAGGGGCCTACGCGCACGCGCGCGAGGTGCTTGAGCGGGATTTCCTCCGCCGAATCGTGGAACAGCACGGCGTTGAGGGCGTCGCCCGGATACTGGCTGCGGATCAGGTGGGCCAGCGCCAGCGCCACCTGCTTGGCGGGCGTGAAGCGATCCTCGCCATAGAGGATCATGCTGTGGCTGCAGTCGAGCATGAGCACCGTCGCGCACGAGCTCTGGTACTCGCCCTGCGCCACCATCAGATCCTGGTACCGCACGTCGATCGCGCCGCCTTCGCCCGCCGGCCCCCGCTGCACGGCGTTCAGGATCGTGCCGCTGGCGTCGATGTTCAGGGTGTCGCCGAACTCGTAGGGTTTCGAGGCGCCGCCCGCTTCCACCCCGGTGGCGAGCTCGCGCGTGTCGTGCCGGCCGACGCTGCTGCGCCCGCTCGAGCCGAGCAGGTCCCGCAGCGCACGATAGCCCAGGAAGTCGAGGCTCTTGTCGGTGACCTGGAACCGCGCGGGAGAAGTGTCCCGTCCCTGGCCGGCGCCCGCCTCCGCGCCGGGTGCTTCGTCGGAATCCAGGGAGATGTACCCCTGGTCGGCCAGCTTCCGGATCAGCTCCTGGATCAGCTCCTCCAGCCGCGACTTTCCGCCGGCCTGGTCCGCGTCGGCGGGGTCGCCGAGCAGGCGCTGCACGGCATCGTCCGAGAGCAGGCCGCCGTTGAGGAGCGCGTCGAGAATGGCGTCGTGCAGCGACTGCAGGCTCCGGTCGTCGTCATCCTGATCGGAGTCGCCGTAGTACTGGCCGTGGGGGTTGTCGAATCCACTGGACAGCAGGAGTCGGGAGAGCTTCGAGACCAGCTCGTCGAGGTCGATGCCCTCGAGACCCTCACCGGTGTAGCGCGTGTAGCGATAGCGCATCCGCCCGTGTCAGTTGTAGTACTTCTTCTTGTTGCCGGCGCGCGGCATCGGCCGCCGGGGATCGAAGGCCGGCTCGGAGGGTTGCGCCGGCGTGCGCGGCTTCTCGACCGCCTCGTAGCCGCCGCCGTCGCTGCGACTGATCTTGCGTTGGGCGCAGAGCCCCTCGAGAACGAAATCCACCCCCGCGGCGATCTGCGCCGGCGGGTCGCCGGCCGCGACGCCGGCGTGCGCGGCCAGCTCCAGCAACCCGTGGATCTCCGCGGCGTCGGCGAGGAAAGACGCCGACGATGTCGTGTCGCTCTCCTGCAGCGTGCCGCCCATCTCGAACCACTCGACGACCTGATGCGTGTCGACGCCGTTGAACCAGCCGCCGAAGACGACGCCGACGGCGGCGCGTATCAGCTCGCGTCCCACGGCGTCGGCCCCGCGCAACTCGCCTTCGTACTCCAGCTCGAACTTGCCGGTCATGGCCGGCAGCGCGGCGTATACGTCGGTTACGCGGGCCGCCGGCGCCTCGCCGGACGCCAGGGCGCGGCGTTCCGCGTTGGACACCACGTTCTCCAGGCAGGTGATCGGCATCCGCTGGCTGACGCCCGAGCGGCCGTCGATCTTCTTGTTGATCCGCGCCTGGAAGGCGATCTCCTCGACCACTTCGCGTACGTAGAGCGGGACGGCGACGTCGGTTCCGGCGTCGCGCGCGACCCAGGCTTCCTGCTCGGTGATGGCGATGGCCTCGTGGCGGGTCCGCGGATAGTGGGTCCGGATCTCGGATCCGATGCGGTCCTTGAGCGGGGTGACGATCTTGCCCCGCGCCGTGTAGTCCTCCGGGTTCGCGGTGAACGTCATCGCCACGTCCAGCCGCAGGCGAACGGGGTAGCCGCGGATCTGGACGTCGCCTTCCTGCAGGATGTTGAACAGGCCGACCTGGATCTTGCCGGCCAGGTCGGGCAGCTCGTTGATGGCGAAGATGCAGCGGTTGGCGCGCGGCACCAGTCCGTAGTGGACGGTGAGCTCGTCCGAGAGGCGGCGTCCCGCCGCGGCGGCCTTGATCGGATCGATGTCGCCGATCATGTCGGCGATCGTGACGTCCGGGGTCGCGAGCTTCTCGACGTAGCGCATCGAGCGGTCGAGCCAGGCGACGGGCAGGTCGTCGCCTTCCTCCCTGGCGCGGGAGCGGCACGCGCCGCAGATCGGCGCGAGCGGGTCGCAGTTGATGTCGCACCCGGGCACGACCGGGACCGACTCGTCGAGCAGCTCGGCGAGCCCCCGGATCAACCGTGTCTTGGCCTGCCCGCGCAGCCCCAGCATGACGAAGTCGTGCTGCGACAGGATGGCGTTGACCACCTGCGGGATGACCGAGTCGTCGTAGCCGACGATGCCGGGCAAGAGAGGCTCGGTGCTGCGCAACCGGGCCATGAGGTTGTCGCGCAGCTCGCGCTTGACGCTCCGGCGGGGAATCCTGCCCTTGTCGACCGCGCGACGCAGGCTTCCCAGGGAGGTGGGCCGCATGAATCGATCTTACCCGAATCGTTTCGGGCCACCCCCCGGTGGGGGCGGCCGCGGCATTGCCGCGCGGCCCCGCCGTCGCTACAATGCGGGTGGACCGTGGACCGGTGCGCCATCCGTCCGTCGGGCGCGCGGTCGTGCAACGCGGCCCGACCGGTTCCGAAATCCTGGAGAACCTCGCATGAGCACTCTTCCGAAGTATCCCGGCGAGCGGATCACCGCCAACGGCAACCAGCTCGTGTCGTACCACACCGAGGCGCGGGTCGCCGACGCGGGCATCTTCTATCCGATTACGCCGTCTACCGAGGGGGGCGAGCTGTACCAGCAGTCCTTCGCGGAGGGCCGGCTGAACGTCTTCGGGCGCAACACGCTGGCGGTCGAGGCCGAGGGCGAGCACGCCGCGCAGGGCGGGGCCATCGCCTACTCGGTGTGCGGTCGCCGCGTGGTCAACTTCACGTCGGGGCAGGGCATCGTCTACGGCGTCGAGCAGTACTACCACGCGCCGGGCAAGGCCTCGACGATGGTGGTCGAGGTGGTGGCGCGGGCGCTCACCAAGCACGCCCTGAACGTGCACTGCGGGCACGACGACGTCTACGGGGCGCTCGACGTCGGCTGGATCATCCTGTTCGGCAAGGACGCGCAGCAGGCGGCCGACCAGGCGCTGATTCTGCGCCGCGTCACCGAGCTCAGCCTGACGCCCGGGATGAACGTGCAGGACGGGTTCCTGACGTCGCACCTCGAGCG
>WTGR01000833.1:0-1250 GCA_011523485.1 Acidobacteriota bacterium | reverse complement strand
ACGCAGTACAAGGCGGACGACGCCGATACGGTGTTCCTGTCGCTCGGCTCGGCCGCCGAGAACTGCGAGGCGGCGGTCGACCACCTGCGGCAGACCCGCGGCGCCAAGGTCGGCTCCGTCCACCTGAACGTCTTCCGGCCGTTCCCGGAGCGCGCGGTGGTCGAGGCGCTGGCCGGCAAGAAGAACGTGATCATCATCGAGCGCACCGACGAGCCCCTGGCCGGCGACAACCCGATGGGGCGCGACACCCGCACGGCGCTGAACAAGGCGCTGAAGCTCCGCGGGCGCCCGGTCGAGGCCGGCTTCCCGGAGGTGACTCCCAGCCGGATGCCGCGGCTGTTCAACGGCATCTACGGGCTGGGCTCGCGCGACTTCCGGCCCGAGCAGATCATCGGGGCCTACGAATACGTCACGAGCGGGCGGGCGCGCACGGACGGCAAGACGGCGGCGGACGGCGAGTCGTTCATGGTGCTCGGCGTCCCGCATCCGTACGAGGTGAAGTCGGACGAGACCCCGTCGCTGCTGCCGGAAGGGGCCATCGCGGTCCGCTTCCACTCCATCGGCGGCTGGGGCGCCATCACCACCGGCAAGAACCTCGGCGCCATCATCGGCGACTTCAACGACTTCCTGTCCGAGCGCAGCACCGACGTCGACGAGTTCGGCCGGCCGAAGGAGGTCATCCACGTCAGCGCCAACCCGAAGTACGGCTCCGAGAAGAAGGGGGCGCCGACCTCCTACTTCCTCGTCGTCGCGCCGGAGCGCATCCGCGTCAACTGCGACCTGCGCCACGTGGGCGTCGTGCTCTGCTGCGACCCGAAGGCGTTCACCCACTGCAACCCGCTCGAAGGCATCTCCGAGGGCGGCGCGTTGATCTGGGAGTCCGACGAGGAGCCGAAGGACGCCTGGGAGCGGCTGCCGCTCTGGGCGCGCTCGCAGATCATCGAGAACAGGATCCGCGTCTACACGCTGCCCGGCTTCGACATCGCCCGCAAGGCGACCAACCGGCCGGACCTGCAGCTCCGGATGCAGGGCAACGCTTTCCTCGGCGCCTTCTTCTCCGTCTCGCCGCTGCTCGAGGAGTTCGACATCAGCCGCGAGCAGTTCGAGGAGGTCGTCCACAAGCAGTACAAGAAGAAGTTCGGCCGGCTCGGCGACGCCGTCGTGCAGTCGAACATGGAGGTCATGACCCAGGGCTTCGGCCGGGTGCGCGAGATCCCGATCGGCGAGATCCAGGCGGCCGACCGGTCGAC
>WTGR01000097.1 GCA_011523485.1 Acidobacteriota bacterium | reverse complement strand
ACGCCGGCGTCTTCGTGATGGTGTCGCTCGTCTTCGTCGCCACCGGGCTCGCCGCCTGCTACCTGCCGGCGCGGCGGGCGATGGGCGTCGATCCGCTCGTGGCGCTGCGGGACGAGTAGTGCGAAAGACCTGCGCCAGGACCAGTCATGGGGCATGATATTCTGGCGAAAGGTCCGCATGTTCGATACTCTCGCAGTAGCCCGCCGGCTCACTGACGCCGGCATCGATCGCGACCACGCCGACGCCCTTGCGGACGCCATCCGCGAAGCTGCCGAGCATGGCGACCATGTGACGCCGGACCTCTTGCGGGCAGAACTCTCCGCGCTGGAGACCCGGCTCATCAAATGGATGGTAGGAACCGTAATCGCGGCGGTCGGCGCAACCGTCGCGGTTCTGCGCCTGATCGGTTAGGCGTTCCCGCCCCCGACGTGCTCGGCGCCTCGGTGCCGTCACCGACTGACCGGGTAGACAAGCGATCTCGCTAGAATCGGGCATGAGGTACACAATGAGAACCACCCTTTGGAATGCCGTCGTACGGTCTCTTGTCGCGGTTTTCATCGCGTTCCCGGTTACCGTCGGTGTCTTCGGCGCGGCCCCGGCCGCCGCGCAGGAGGCGCCCCGCTACGAGCTCGATCCCCTCTGGCCGAAGCTGCCGTTCGGCGAGCAGTGGCTCACGGGCGGCCTGGGCGGGATGTGCGTCGGCGGGGGGGACCGCATCTTCATCCTCAACCGCCAGAACGTCGTGCCCGCCGATCTCGACGGCGCGCGCCCGGCGCCCCCGATCATCGAGCTGGATGTCGATGGGAACGTGGTGCGAGGCTGGGGCGACCCGGCGCAGATCGGCGACCGGCTTCACGACTGCCACGTCAACGCCGACGGCAGCCTCTGGATCGTCGCGTCGGGAACGGGTGTGGTGCAGAAGTACCCCGCCGCCGGCGGCGAGCTGCTGCAGCAGATCGGCGAGACCGGGAAGTACGACTCCTCGGACGGCACCCGCGGGGGCGAGCCGCTGAACTCCGACCACGCGCAGTTCTTCCTGCCGGCGAGCCTCGACGTCGACGAGGAGACCGGCGACATCTACGTGGCCGACGGGGAAGTCGGCGGCGGCAACTACCGGATCGCGGTGCTCGACAGCGAGGGCAAGTTCCTTCGACAGTGGCCGCTCCACCGCGCCGCGGGCGAGGACATCGTGCCGCTGCCGCACTGTCTGCGCGTCTCCAACGACGGCCTGGTCTATGTCTGCGATCGGCGGGCCGACCGCATCCAGGTCTACGACCGGACGGGCGGGTTCGTCCGCAACGTGGACCTGTCGTTCGACCCCGTGACCCCGCGCGACGCCAGCCGCACCGGCACCCGCGGGACCGCGGTGGTGCTGGCATTCTCGCCCGATCCGGAGCAGCGCCTGCTGTTCGTCCTGAACCAGAACAGCGTGATGGTCGACGTGGTCGACCGCCGTAGTGGAGAAGTGCTGACCAGCTTCGGCGGCGGTCCGGGCCGCTACCGCGGGCAGTTCACCCTGCCGCACGGCATCGGGGTCGATTCGGCGGGCAACGTCTACGTGGCCGAGCAGGAGGGCCGGCGGATCCAGAAGTTCGTGCCTGTCGCGCCGTAGCAGCGATGGCCGTTCGAATCCACGATGGCGAGAGCCGCGTCTGCACGCGGGCGCTGCGGCGGCGGAAGGCCCGCTGAACCAGGAACAGTCGATGCGAATCATTCAGCGCCTGCGCATGCCCGGAGTGCTGTCGTTTCCGCCGGACATGGATTTCTTCGAGCTGCAGTCGCTGAACGTTCTCATCGGCCCCAATGCGTCCGGAAAGTCGAACTTCATCGAGGTGCTGGGGCTGCTGAACGCGTTGCCGACGGATTTCGCGGCGGCCATTCGAGACGGCGGTGGCGCCGCGGAGTGGGTGTGGAAGGGGAGTGCTCAGCCGGCGCCAGCAACCATAGAAGTGGAAACCGGTCCTCGCTATGAGACCGGTCGACCATTGAAGTATCGTCTTTCTTTCGGGACGATAGGGCCTCGCGTCAACATCGTCGACGAGGCAGTCGAGGAGGTGCACTTTCCGCCTGGCTCCACGCCATATTTCTACTACACCTTCCAACAGGGCCGCCCGGTGATCAATATCCGCGTGCGAACACCGGACGGACAAAGAACGGACAGAACGCTACAGTGGGATCAGCGCTCACTGGATCAATCCGTTCTTGCGCAGCGCAAAGATCCGGATCTCTATCCGGAACTCTATTGGCTCGGGGCCACGTTCGCGACGATACAATCGTTCCGCGAGTGGACGTTCGGGCGCTATGGGGAACTCCGACGTCCACAGCGAGCCGATCTTCCGGAACGCTGGTTGCTTCCTGATTGCCGTAATCTCGCGCTGGTGCTCAATCAGATCGAGCACAAGTCCGGGCCGACGTTCGACGAGCACCTGAGACGCTTCTTTCCGCGATTCAAGCGCATGTCGACCATGATCTCGGGCGGTACCGTGCAGTTCTTTCTGCACGAATCCGGTTTCGCCGCGCCCATTCCGGCGACCAGACTGTCCGACGGTACGATTCGCTTCGTTGGGCTGCTGGCGACCCTTCTGACTCCGGACCCGCCGCGCATTGTGTGCATCGAAGAGCCTGAACTCGGGTTGCATCCCGACGCGGTAACCATGCTCGCCGACCTGCTCGTCGAGGCCTCCGAGCGCATGCAGCTTGTCGTCACGACCCACTCGGATGCGCTGGTGTCGGCGCTCACCAACCGACCGGACGCCATCGTCGCGTGCGAGCGGCCGGGGGCCGGGACGGAGCTGCGACGCCTCGATCCGGAGAAGCTGGCTTCCTGGCTGGAGGACTATCGGCTCGGCGACCTGTGGCGAATGGGTGAGCTCGGGGCGAACCCGTGAGCCGGGTGGCGATCTACATGGAGGGCGGTGGGGCCGGCAAAGACGGCAAGGCTGCCCTTCGGCAAGGAATGGACGGATTTCTCGATCCGCTCAAGCAGGCAGCGAGAGCGAAGGCGATTCACTGGAGGCTCATCTGTTGCGGTCCCCGAGACGAGGCGTTCCGCGGCTTTCAGAATGCACTGCGCCGCGGAGACGACGACATAGTAGTGCTGCTTGTGGATTCTGAAGGACCGGTTGAGGGAGAACCGCGGGCGCACCTGTATGCCCGCGACGGGTGGAACCTGAACGATGTCGACGACCGGTCGGTGCACCTCATGGTGCAGACAATGGAAGCGTGGATCGTCGCGGATGTCGATGTGCTGAGAGGTTAGGGCCGGAGCAAAAATAACTTCCGTTTTTTCGTCACATGGGTTCGATGGTGT